>JAJZVZ010000261.1 GCA_021846945.1 Acidobacteriota bacterium
GCCCATACGAGTCCGCGATTCGAGACATCTCCGTCATCATTTGCCGGGGTGGAAGCGGAAAAAGCGGGCTGTCAGGCAGATCGTCTGTCCGAGGCGGCAGCAGTTCGATGGAGTTGGTGCCGAAAAGCGCGAGATCACGAATATATTGGTCCCACATGGACACTGACCAGGCGTCATAGGCGTTCGTCTTCGGACGGTATCCAAGTTGGTGGCCGCGTAATCGATATTCCGGATGGCTTACCAGATACAACGGCGTGGACGGCAAACGCGCTTCCTGGCGCCCGAAATCGATCAATCTCAGGAGCTTGCCGATTCCGAAGAGCAGACCGCGCTGGTCCGCGCCGATCACCGCGATCCAGGACCTCCCGGCATCTCTTCCGCTCTCCAGAAGAAAAGCTTCCGGCGGAAGATCGCGCATCGAGGCGGAAACGCGCGGGGCAGCTTCGCCCATCGCATCGCGCGTTCCCAGATAGATCACCACGCGGGCCTTGTCACCGGATGGTTGATCGGGTCCATGCCAGCGAATGCCGCTCCGTTTTTCTGCTTCCTCCACGAGCACCTGGGCCATCTTCTTCCCGCGATCCAACTGCAAGGGAATCCTGATCGCGCAGTTCCGGAGGTCGAGACTGCTGTCTGACTGAGCCGAAACCCACTTAGATGCAAACGTCGCTGCGGCTGAGAGCCGGAGGAAACTTCTGCGATTCATCAATTTTGGCTCCCGTAGTTCTATGCCGGAAAAGTTGATCAAAAAGAACAAAAAACGCCAGAAGATTGGGTTGGGAAAAGCGAAAATAGCGTCTAAGTGTGCCCTAATCAGTCAAGAACGAACCTTCGCATCAAGCGAACCCAATCTACCGGGCGGGTGTTCAAATGTCAACATCCCGCGAGCCTGCGTTGATGTCAATTATCCCGTGAACTGAGGCAGATGGACGGCGATCGACGAATACATCGGAGTAATCTCTCGGCCAGATGACCGCCGCACCTCACAGATTCCGCATCTTGGGGATTTCCTCGTCAGGCTACGCAGGCGGCTTTGTCATCAATCCCATGGGTAGCGTGAGGCTTTCGAGGTTTGTACAGAACGCCAACCTGTCCACTTGTGGTCCGTTACGAAGGAGCGCAAGGAAGGGAAATACTCTCAGGCGAAATTCTCAGTCTGTCTCCTGAGCTTGGGGGTAAGGAAGGGGAATCATGAACGCAAATGCGCTGGTCTTACCGCGCACGCCTGGGCTTCCTCACGATGCTCATCTATCACAAATAATTGATAACAAAGATAGGTAGAGTCAAAAGATGCCTCTCCGGATCCTCCTCATTCTGTGTTGGAGAGAGGCGTAGGAGAGACCAATCAAAGAGGTGTGAGGTAGAGCCTCTATGCCCCTTTTTTGATTCCGTTCCGATTGTTTACGCGCAGGTTGGGAATAAAGCAGACAAAAACAAACAAAACTATTGACAGTCGCATATCTGTTGAGTACGCTTCTGAAACATTAAGTTCGTTAATGTAATTCTGGGACTGAAAAACTTCTTGTCTCAACGCTTTCCCTGGAGGTAATTCCTGATGTGCCGTCTGATTCTGCGTGGATTATTCCCTGCGTGCTTGATCGTAACCCTGGTGGTATTGGCTGCGAGTGCCCGCGCACAAACGCTGGCCTCTGCAGCTATTTCCGGGACCGTTACCGACGTAACGGGAGCAGCGGTTGTCGGAGCGACTGTCACCGTCACGAACGAAGCAACGGGAGTAACCCGTACCGTACGATCCAACCAAACTGGACTGTATTCGGTGGAGCCGCTGACGCAGGGCCAGTACACAGTCACGGCTTCGAAGGCCGGGTTTCAAAAAAATGTGGTTCGAAGCATACAGATCGATGCTGGCATGCGCCGCGCGATCAATCTCCAGTTGAACGTCGGCAACACCACGGCGCAGGTCACCGTGAATGCCGACACTGTGCAGGTGAATACCCAGACGTCCGACAGCAGCGGTACCGTCACTTCAAAGCAGGTCAGCAACTTGATGTTGGACGGAAGGAACTTCCAGACTTTGGCCATTCAGATTCCGGGCGTGAGCAGCACCAATGCGGCCAGCGAGTTACAGGGTGGAGGAATCAACGGATTTAATACCTTGATTGTGAACGGCCAAGGCGTTGAGTACAGCACCTACGACATCGACGGTGTGTACGACGTGAATACAGGCAATCTTTCCAATGTGAATATCCTGCCAATCGTCGATGGCATCTCAGAGATGCGCGTGCTGAAGGACAACTACGGAGCGGAATATGGAGTTGCCGGTGGCGGTGAGATTCTGATCGAGACCAAGAGTGGTACAAGTAACCTTCACGGGTCAGCGTGGGATTACCTGCGCAACAATGCATTCGATGCGAATAACTATTTTTCGACCGTCACACCAGCGCTTCATCAGAATATCTTCGGATTCACGTTTGGCGGGCCCCTTAAGATCCCCAAAGTCTATAACACCAGGGGCAATAAGAAGACTTTTTTCTTTACCGCCAACCAGTGGTATCTGATTACCGCCGGCCAGACAATTCGCAGCGCGGTTTTTCCCCAGGCCATGAGGACCGGCGACTTCAGCGCCAGCCCAACGCTGAAGGGAAATCTGCGACTGGATGCCAATAGTCAATCGCTGCTGGCTGCTGAGGGAAAGTCAAATTGTATTCTCGGACCGAAGACTCTCAATCCCTCCTGCTTCGACCCAGTTGCAGTGGCAATTATGAACAAGTATTGGCCACTTCCGAATAATCTTACCGGCGGATTCGACAATTACCTCAACCAGGCTTCGGCCACGACCAACGAGGGCGATTACCAGTATCGCGTCGATCATACAATCAACCAGGCCAATCAAATCATGGCCCGGGTCAACTACGAACAGGTGAAAAACCTGTCCCCGGATGGATTGGCATGGGGTGGAAATCCCTCGCCTCTGATCAGCTATACCGCGTACACGACCGGGCTGAATGCCGTAGCCCGTCTTACAACCGACTTTACCCCCAACGTCATCAACACATTCAGCTGGGGACAAACGTTCACCAAAGCTCTGCTCAGCGAAACCGCACCGTTGCCCTCCGGACTAACGATCAAGCAAGCCTTTCCTGGAGCGGACCTGCTCAATCGCATCCCCAATATCGGTCTCGCGGAAGGATGGGCCGCCACCGGCGTTAGCGGATTGCCCATTAAAGCCTCTGATGGCGAGGGTATTCCGACTGACGACCTGATCTGGGTAAAGGGCAATCATGTCATTCAGATGGGTGCGATGTACATCTTTGGTATCAAGCGCCAAACTGCATTCGCTACACCGGAGGGGGCCTTTTTCTTTACCGGTGTGCATACTGGCGACCCCGCCGCCGATTATCTGCTCGGTTTGGATTCGACGTACTCGCAGGTAAACACGCAACGGCGCGGCTATTTCCACTATCGGCAGGGAGAAGCCTATGTGCAGGATAACTGGCATGCTACCCCCCGCCTCAACGTCAATCTTGGCGTGCGCTGGTCCTATTTCTCAAACGACACGGCGAGCGGCGACGAAGTGACAGGTTTTTCGCCAGCCCTTTACAGTGCGGCACAGGCTCCGGTGGTAAATAGGAACGGTAGTTTGGTTGTCAACAGCTCCAATGTTCCTTTGAATACCGCCGGGCAACCGGCTAATCCTCTCAACGGAATTATTTTTGCTGGTCAGAACGGTGTGCCCAGCGGGTTCTTTATTCCCAAGAAAGACAACTTTGGTCCGCGGATCGGTTTTGCTTACGACGTGAGCGGCAATGGAACCACTACGTTACGGGGCGGTTATGGTATCGCATATTCACGGGACGCTCTTGTGCAGTTGAATGCAGCATACGGGCAAAATCTGCCCTATGTGAGAAGTGCAAACATTATTAATAGCTTGTTGAGTGACGCGACCGCGGGAACACCGAAGGCTCCTACCATTGAAGCTCTGAATGTGGAGCCAAACACGTTTGTACCAGTACAGCTCCAAACCTACAGCCTGACGCTGGAACATCAGGTAACCCCGAACGCGGTAGCCTCGCTTGCCTATGTGGGCAGCCAGGGCCGGCATTTGGAATCGGTTGGATTCAATACCAACTTTCCACTCCCTGTAGCCAGCCCGAGCCTGAGCACCTGCGTACCGGCGAGCCAATCGCCATCTTCCCTCTATCAATTCGATCCCTGTATCAATACAGGTGTTGCATCGCCCTACTATACAGCTCCGTACCAGGGATACAGCGCCATCAACACTGAGTATGACGATGGAAGCGATAACTACAATGCGCTTCAAGCGGGTCTGGTTTATCGTCTCAAAGCTAGCCAGCTCAATCTGGCTTATACCTATAGCAAGGTACTGGGAACAATCGGTACCCACGGCGCAGGTCAGGGATCCCCGGTCGGAGCCGTTGTCCAGAATCCACGCAATGTGCATGCTGAGTATGGTCCGCCGGACTATGACTTTACTCAGGATTTTACTGGTACCTGGGTATACAGCATCCCCTTCTTCCGGAACGCGAGTGCGCCCCTGAAATGGGGTTTGGCTGACTGGAATTTTGCAGGGCTGGCACTGCTTCAGAGCGGCTTCGCCCTCAGTCCGGGTATGGCGACTTCGACGGCAGGCTTAGCGATCCGGCCTAACCAGGTTGCTCCGATTAGACGGGTGGGAAAGGTGAAGCAGTGGTTCAGCACAGGTTCCTTCGCGGCTCCGGCATACGGCTTCTTCGGAGATGCCGCCAATGGAACAATCCGAGGCCCGAGCTTGATTTCCTTCAATGTGGGACTCTACAAGACATTCCTTGAGGCTTCTCGCATGAATCTCCAGTTCCGGGCCGAAGCCTTCAATATAGCAAACCATCCTAACCTTACGGCTTTGTCCACGAGCCTGGGCGCCGGCAATTACGGGCAGATTACGGGTGCTCTTGATCCGCGAATTTTGGAATTCGCGTTGAAGTTGACGTTCTGAGTTACAGCAAGGTACTTACAGCCCGGCTGCACGAAGTAGCACCCGCCACTCATTCACTGCTTTCCTGTGAGCGAGTGGCGGGCTTATCCTGAATCTCGCGCAATGCAGGACGGCATCGACGAGCCTTAATCCCGGTCCAAGGAAAGAGTGGGAATCGTATGCAGGAACAAGAGACGGCAAAATGAACAGGCGGGAAATAATCCAACTCATGGTTGGGGCCGGACTCGCCCGTGAATTCCCCCTTCTTGGCGAATCGCCTACGCTTCCGCATTCCACACTAAAGGTGAATGAACTTCGATGTGAATACCTGACGA
>JAJZVZ010000262.1 GCA_021846945.1 Acidobacteriota bacterium
CACGTAAGCGCTGCGCACCGGGATGGGAAAGATATACCGGCCGTAACCGCCGCGAATCACCGTGCCATACTTGCCTCCGAAGGGCTGGTAGGCAAGGGCCACGCGCGGCAAGAAGTTTAAATTGTAGTTCTCGATCAGTCCGGAGGGCCAACCGGCTTGCTGCGGTGTCTCGAACTTGACGCCGATGTCCTGCATGTTGGTGATGATCGCCTGCGTGGTGTCGCCTACGGCAATGTGGTGAGCTGGAGTGTCGCTCATCACCTCGGCATCGTGGTTATAGTCGAAGGAGATCATCAGGTCGTTTTTCACCCACATCGCAGGATGCGCTTCATAACGGAGACCCAGGTTCCAGGTCAGGTTCCGCGTCATGTGGTAGTTGTCCTGGAAGTAGGCATCGAACTCCATATCGTGCATGTGCCCGTAAGGCGTTGGCGTGTTTACGCTGTAGCTATTGCCCGCGCCTAGGAATTGGTCGGCGTCCCCGTCGCCCGTGTTCGGGGTTTGCCCATAATTGGTTCCCGTGGTGGGATTCTCGAGGCCCGTGGCTTGGCTGGAGAAAGTCACGTTGTCGTACGCCTCGTCGAACAGGTAGCCGAAGCGTTCATGCCGGTAGCGTCCGCCGAACTGCATCTGGTGCCGACCTACAGTCTTGGTCAGGTTCTCGTCCAGCGTGGTCAGAATCTGGCTCAAGCCGTAGAGAAACTGGGTGCCGTTCAGCGGGCGGATTCCACCTGTAATATGGGGAAAGCCGGGCTCGCCGAAGTTGTTGGGGGTGCCCAGCACCTTCTCCATATCTGCCAACGGCGTGCCCTGGGCGAAGTTGTGCTGGCTTTCCCATTGCTGGCTGAGAATGGTCTCTGCAAAGAAGCTGGGCGAAAAGACGTGCGTGTAGCCGAGGGCAGCGCCGAAGTTCGCCGTCGGGTCATATTCCCCGCCGCTGGCCGCGGCCGGAAGACCGTCGGCCGCGAGCGAATCCGGCTCAGTGGCCGGGCTTACCCAGTTGTCATTGTTGCGTAGCACAGTGTGCACGTTCACGTTGCTGGTGTAGCGCAGGTAGGCACGATTGTTCTCGTTGAAGACCTGATCCAGCCGGAATGTCCACGTGGGAATCACGGTGAAGCTTGGGTTCGGCCCGTTAAGGTTCGTGGCTTCGAAAGGATTGACGTCCGGCAGGTTGGGCAGAGGCTCGATGTCGTTGAGGATCTTACTCAGCGGAGATTGGCGCCCGGTGGGGATGACGTCGTTCGGGAACGGTGCGCGGCAGAACTGGTTTGCCTGGCCCGTACCGTTGCAGTTCGCGGAGGGCGCTGTCGTCGCTGGATCGTACAACTGCGGCTTCGTTGCGGTTGCCAGCAGTTCGCTGAAGTCGCCGCCCCGCATGGCCTGGTCCAGCACCCTAAAGCTCGTGCTGCCGCCGCTGGCCAGCGAGTACCGCTCATAGGACAGGAACCAAAAGCTCTTGTCCTTCCCGTGGTAGATCTTGGGCAGAACGATGGGCCCGCCCGCTGACATGCCCCACTCATTGCGGATGTACTCTGGTGCGGAGAAGTTGGGCGGATTGTTGCGGTTCTTGGCGATACCGATGGCATTGTTGCGTGCGGTCTCGAACAGTGCGCCGTGGACCTGGTTGGTGCCCGACTTGGTCGTGATCACTACCGTGCCCGGCGTGGCGTACTGCGCGCCCTCGCCGCTGGTGAACGCCTGCACTTCCTGCACCGCGTCCGGGTCGGGTTCCAGGGTGTTGGACGTGTTGGTGCCGCCAAACTGCCGGTTCACCATGGGCACTCCGTCGGCCACATACTCCATCGCCTCGCCGGACAATCCATTCATCCGGGTGCCGCCTGCGCTGCTTCCTTCATATCCCGGCGTGGTCATGCTGATCAGGTTCACCAGCACGCGCCCGTTCAACGGGAGTTGGTTGATTCTCTGGTTTTCCAATGTGGAGGTGATGGTGCCATTATCGGAGGTCGTCAACTGAACGGCGTTCGCCGACACCTCCACCTGCTGCGTCACCGCCCCGGCCGCCATGCTGGGGTTAATGATGGCGTTCTGCGCCACAAGAAGTTGGATATTTTGCTTGTAGGTCTTCATGCCCGGTGCTGTCACCGTCACCACGTAGCTGGCCGTGAACAGGCCCGGCACCTGGTAGAAACCTACGCCATTGGATTTTGTAGTTGTTGAAACGTTGGTCGCCTGATTCACTACCGTAATAGTGGCTCCCGGTATGACGGCTCCGGTAGTATCCGTAACCGTACCCTGAATCGAGCCGGCGCCACTTTGCGCGAGTGTTGCCGTGCAACACAGTGCGAGCCCTAGAGCCTGTTATTAACTTCCGGCCAGTAGGCGGAAGAGGTTGGCGAGCATGATGCAAGCAAAGGCGAGGAAATGAAGAGCGGCCAGAGTCTTTGCCAGTCGTTCATAGTCTCTGGCGAGGCGACGGAAACGCGCGGCCCAGGCAAAACTGCGTTCGACCACCCAGCGGCGCGGCAACAGGACAAAACCGCGTTTGGCTTCGGTATGCTTAACGACTTCCAGTTGGATTCCATGTTGTTGGGCAGCCGCGGCGGCGCTTTCCCCTGTGTATCCCTGATCGACGAAAGCCAGTTCGACATGTTCTCCAGTTACCTCCTGCACTTGCTTCGTCAACTCGCCCACTTGGGCGCGGTCTTGTTCATCAGCCGGGGTCACATGCAAGGCGAGCAAATGGCCGAGCGTGTCTACCACGGCATGAACCTTCGATCCTTTGCGTCGCTTCGCCCCGTCGTAACCGGCACGCGCTCCCGACTCCGGAGTCGATTGCAACGTGCGGCTATCGATCACCACCGCCGAAGGCTGCGCGGAACGCCCGGCAAACTCGCGCAGCAGCAAGCGCAGATCCTCGACCATCATCTCGAAGCAGCCCGCGTCCATCCAGCGCCGCATCTGCTGATAGACCACATTCCACGGCGGCAGATCGTTCGGCATCATGCGCCACGGAATGCCGCTCCGCACCACGTAACGCACCGCATTGAAAACTGCCCGCAACGGATAGTCCCGCTGCTCGGCGTCGGGTTTGCACAACGTCAGGTAGGGCACTACAAATGCCCATTCCTCATCACTCACATCGCTGGGATAGCCGCTTCGCTGCTGCTTCTCCATGCCCTCAGCATGAATGCTCGCGTAACGAAACCACTATCCGAAAGAAAACAAACGAACAAAGTTAATAACAGGCTCTAGAAGAGCGACCAGCGGCGTGATCCAGCCGCGGAAGATATGCGTCACCTTTCTGGCGATTTTATTCATTTCATTCCCCCTAAAAGAGATCTGCGATGGAATCCGCACTGTGATGCCCTGGAATCACGGGTTCGAACTGCGCCCACGTCCCAAGCAGCGGATTCGGGTTCTGAGTCTTACCTGACAAAATGTAGAGACACCTAGCATTACCGTCCTGCTGTCTTGTCTGTGATTCGACGATGAAATTTGGTGGCGATTTTCCTTGCGAGAGAAGAGCACCGTATAGTAGCTTTAGCGTTAAAGCAACGTTTAATCGGTAGAGTTAACGGCAAAGAGGCCTATTATGCACTTTGTTTCCTATGTCTTACGGGGGCATGGAACCAACCTGCTTACCTGGACGGTTAACTTGCGGAAACCCTTTCAAAACCGTCGCCGAGGGATTCCGCTCCCAAGGTGAATAATCGATGGACAAGCTGCACGAAATCGATCCTGCTTTAGCGGACGATTGGCGGTGGAAACTCGCCGAAAACGTGGCTGCCAGTTCCGCGCTTGCGCGAGCAGATCAACTCAGAGAAATGCTGTTGTACCTTGTGCGGCAGGCCATTCTCAGACCCCAAGAGTCCATTCATGAGGCCGACATTGCGCATCACGCCTTGGGTCGGCGCGGTGAATTCAATCCGGTAGATGACAATGTTGTTCGTGTCCGGATGGTGCACCTGAGGAAGAAGCTGGAGTTCTACTTCTCAACCGAAGGCAAGGATGAAGAAGCTGTTATTACGATCCCGCGGGGCAGGTACATGCCGATGTTCAATCGTCGTGGGGAGCAGCCTCGCTCCGCCAAAATGGCGTCAAGCGCAGAAATCTTCGCTTTGGGACCCCCGCCAGTTCCGAGCCCAGAAACCACCCTCAGCGCTGAGGAGGATCAGATCGAAAGGCCACAGGAGGCCAAGTCCAGCACCGACCGCCAACGCCGGCCCTCTGTGGTGTGGATCATGGCTGCGCTGATTTGCGGTGCAATTGCCGGTGGGCTAGCAACTGCATGGATACAGAGCCGTCATGTCCAGAAGACCTTATATCCGCTGAAGGATTCTCCTGCGGTCTCGGCATTCTGGTCAAGCTTCCTGGAATCCAAGCGAAACACGGATGTTGTGGTGGGCGACGATGCCTATCTTTTGATTCAGCAGATCACCAACAAGCACATCTCGTTCGATGACTATCAGAGCGACCGTTATCTCTATGTTCCTCAGGGCAACAACTCAGTGCACGATCTTCGTTTTGTTTTACAACTGATTGGTTCTAAGCACCTCGGAAACACAGATGAGTTCATGATCGCGCAGCGCATACTGGCGCTGGCCCCCTCGGGTGGAAACCTGCACTTGTACACTGCCCGCCAATATTCGCTTGCTCTCGTCCAACAAGACAATATGATTCTTATCGGCGGTCCAATGACAAATCCGTGGGCACAGCTCTTCGAGGACCATTTGAACTTTGGCTCGCACATAAACTTTGAGGGCCTGGGGATAACTTCTATTATCAATCGAGCGCCGGCGGCGGGAGAGCAGAGGAGTTATACCTGGAATGGCGGAGTCGGATACTGTGCCATGGCTTATTTGCCAAAATCCGATGGAACCGGTAAGGTTCTGATCATCCAGGGGACGAACTCCGAAGCTACAGAAGCTGGCGGGGAGTTTCTTCTGTCAGAAGGCCAGATGCAGGCATTACTGAAGACCTTGCATGCAACAAGACTTCCGTACTTTGAAGTGCTGCTCAAGGTGTCACAAGTTCACGGCGCACCGCTTGATGAGTCCATCGAAGCTTATCGCGTTTATTCGCCTAGACAATCGTATTAGTTTAATCCTTGGCGACTGTTTACGTAGCGACTGTATGCCTTCTCGGTGGTTGGAATCCCGAATTTTGCTTGTTCCCTAGAATGTATCCGTCAGACCAACACACCTATTCGGCATCTGTAATTTGTGATGTGCTGGAGTCATGGGCGAGGAGACAGTGGGATTCGAGCAGCGGCGCCGACGTCGG
>JAJZVZ010000263.1 GCA_021846945.1 Acidobacteriota bacterium
CCGATCTGATGATGCGCTCAGCGGTTTCCTGTTGGACTTCCTTCAAAACGAAGGCGTGGACACGCAACGCGTACAGAAGGCGCCCGGCTATCTTCCTTCGCTTTGCCTGACAGAGATAACGCCTCCTGATCGTTTCCCTCAGGTCTTCTATCGGCACGAGGCTGTCGATACCCGCCTTGATGTCGACAGGGAGGATTGTGAGTTTGCGGCTTCCGGCCGGATGTTTGTGACCAACGGCACTTCGCTTTGCGCATCGCCCTCGCGCGAATCTGCGTACATGGCCATGGAACATGCCAAGTCCGAAGGGTGCCGTGTTGTGCTGGACGTTGATTATCGCGCGATGTCATGGAAGAGCAAGGAACAGGCCGGCCTCGCCATTCGCCTCGCACTTCCATTCGTAGATGTGCTGATTGGCAATCAACTGGAGCTGATGCTCGCCGCGGGGGTGGATGACCTTCACCTGGCCATCGCAAAGCTGAGATCGTCCAGCGTGTCCGTCCTCGTCTCCAAGCTCGGTGAACTGGGGACGCGCGTGCTCACAAGAGACGAGGAAGTCTACCTGCAACCTTACGGAGTGAATGTGACAAGCACAATTGGGGCCGGCGATGGCTTCGCATCGGGATTCCTGTACGGCTTGTTACAAGGCTTTCCAATCCTCAAAAGCCTGCACTATGGGAACGCATCGGCGGCTATCGTGGTCAGCCGCCTGAGCTGCTCCGAGGCGATGCCGCGGTTGCATGAAGTGGAAGAGATGATCGGCCGCGTGACGGAGCGGGAGAAAGTCCATGAGTAGTTTTTCGTCTCGCTCCTTTCTGCCGGATGCCCTCCTCGCGAGCATTACCCGTTTGCGGGTCGATGACCCCGACTTTGCGTGGAAAGCAGCTCAAGTCAGACGACGGAGGGAAAGGCTTGCTCCCAACGGCAAGCTAAACATCATTGCGGCGGACCATCCGGCCCGCATGGTAACCAAAGTGGGCGATGATGCTCTTGCCCTTGCCGACCGAAGAGACTACCTTGCGCGGATTCTGCGTGTGCTCTCGAGCGAGCCAGTGGACGGCATCATGGCGACGATGGACATCCTGGAAGATCTTCTGATTGTGGATGCGCTACTCCGGGATCAGGCCCTGCCCACGTTCCTCGATGACCGCGTACTCATTGCCAGTATGAATCGCGGTGGGCTTGCGGGCAGCGCCTGGGAGCTGGATGATCCGATGACCGGTGCTACGGCCGCGGCCTGCGTGGCGTGGCGCCTGGACGGCGCCAAGGTGCTGCTCAGAGTGGATGAAAGCGAGCCCGCCTCCCTGAAGACGATGCTGGCCTGCGCCGCGGCGATTAGCGAGTGCAATGCGCATCGGCTCCCCATGTTTCTCGAGCCCTTGCCGGTGAAGCGCAACGCCAAGGGATACGCGGTGCTCAAGACGCCGGATGCCCTTGCTCGTCTTGCCGGCGTAGCCGCCGCCTTGGGTGGCAGCAGCCGCTTCCTCTGGCTGAAACTACCCTACTGCGACGGATATGAGACGGTTGCGCGCTCCACAACTTTGCCTATTCTCTTGCTGGGCGGAGAATCCGCTGGGAGTCCAAAGCCGTTTTTGCAGCAATTGGAGTCAGCCATGCGAGCCGGATCAAACGTACGCGGAGCCCTGGTCGGCAGAAATGTGCTCTTTCCGGGCGATGAGGATCCGCTGGCCATCGCAACAGCGGCAGGAGGCATTGTGCATGAAGGCTGGAGTGCCGACGATGCTGTCAGGGCCATCGATGCGTGCCGTGGGCGCGGTCTTGATCGCTTGCAAGCGCTGCGGAGCGTGTAGGGAGAGAAGACGATGGTTACGCGTCGAATGACAACTGCTCAGGCTCTCATCCGCTTTCTCAAAATGCAGCACGTGGAGCGAGATGGAAAGCGGCATGCCTTCTTTGCAGGCATGCTTGGAATCTTCGGCCATGGAAACGTGGCCGGTATCGGCCAGGCACTGCAACAAAATCCCGACTTCACTTATATCCCCGTTCGTCATGAGCAGTCCGCGGTACACCAAGCAACGGGATTCGCGAAGGCGAGCAATCGAATGCGAGCCATGGCCTGCACGTCTTCCATTGGGCCAGGCGCGACCAACATGATCACAGGGGCGGCTCTTGCCACCATCAATCGTCTGCCTGTTCTCCTTCTGCCCGGTGACATCTTCGCTCGGCGCAATCTGGCTCCGGTCCTGCAACAGTTGGAGTCCACGGCAAGCCAGGATGTCAGCGTGAACGATTGCTTCAAACCCGTGTCGCGCTACTGGGATCGCATTTATCGTCCTGAACAGCTCATCACAGCTTTGCCGGAGGTGATGCGCGTGCTTACGTCGCCATCGGACTGTGGCGCCGTCACCTTGGCTTTGCCCCAGGATGTGCAGGCTGAGGCCTTCGGCTTCCCCGTCGAGATGTTTGACGAGCGTACCTGGACAATCAGGCGTGGTCAACCGGATCGAGAGTCTTCCGCCAGGGCGGTTGAGGCTATCAGGAAGTGCCGTCGGCCGTTGATTGTGGCCGGGGGCGGAGTGCTGATGAGTGAGGCTTCCTCCGCCTTGGCGGAATTCGTCGAGCGTACAGGAATTCCCGTAGCCGAGACGCAGGCTGGAAAGGGCGCCTTGCCCTGGAACCACGCACAGTGCGTGGGAGCCCTTGGCGCCACAGGCTCCCTCGCAGCGAATCGCCTTGCAAAGCTCGCCGATCTCGTCATTGGCATCGGCACGCGCTATTCGGACTTTACAACAGCATCGATGACGGCTTTCCAATTGCCCGATGTGCGATTTGTAAACATCAATACCGCCGAGTTCGATGCGTACAAGATGAGCGCGATCCCGGTTGTCGCAGACGCCAAAGTTGCGCTGGAGCAATTGAAGGAGGCATTATCCGGCTCCCGGGTTGACAAAGAGTACGCAAGAGAGATCGGTGAGCTTAAATCCCTTTGGGATGCGGAGGTGGAGCGGCTCTTCGATCTCAACACGATTGGGCGGCCTGCGCAGAGCGAGGTGATTGGCGCGATCTGGCGGGCTTCGGGTCCAAATGACGTGCTGGTATCCGCGGCCGGAAGTCATCCCGGCGATCTGCACAAGCTTTGGCGGCCGAGGACGCCCAATGGTTACCACATGGAGTATGGGTACTCCTGCATGACTTACGAGATTCCTGCCGCCATCGGGGCGAAGATGGCGGACCCCAACCGCGAGGTCTACGCCTTTGTCGGCGACGGCACTTACCTGATGATGCCAAGCGAGATCACGACGGCAGTCCAGGAGAACGTGAAGATCACTATCGTTCTAGTGGATAACAAGGGCTTTGGCAGCATCGGGAACCTGAGCCGATCCCTGGGACAACAGGGATTTGGAACAAGCTTCGTTCGCCGATCGGAAAGCTCGGGCCGCCTTGAGGAGCCGATAGGCGTGGATCTCGTGGCCAATGCCAAGAGTCTCGGCGCACTCACGTTCAAAGCGGATTCTCTTGCGGAACTCAGACAGGCGCTGGAACAGGCCAAAGGCGCGGATCGCACCACGGTCATCGTTGTCGAAACGGATCCGTCCTTTGCGGTTCCGGGCTACGAGTCCTGGTGGGATGTCCCACCTGCCGAGATCTCGGAGATGGAAAGTGTCCGCGAGGCCAGGCAACGCTACGACGCAGCGCGTCTCCACGAGCGGCGCCACTTCTAACCAACAACCATAAAGAAAGAGATCTCGTGCTCATGGTCGATCGTTTGCAGAACTTCATTGACGGTAACTGGCGTCCGTCCCGGGCCGATCAGGCACTCGACGTGGTCAACCCTGCTACAAGCGAGGTGCTTGTCCAGGTTCCTCTCTCGTCGGCGCCGGACGTGAACCAGGCGGTAGAGGCGGCGGTACGGGCCTTTGTGGAGTGGCGCCAAACGCCGGCGGGTGAACGCATCCAGCCGCTGTTCGCGTTGAAGGCTCTGCTTGAAAAGCATCTTGACGATCTCGCGCTGACCATCACCGATGAATGCGGAAAGACACTGTCTGAAAGCAAAGGTGAACTCCGCAGGGCCATTGAGAATGTGGAAACAGCCTGCGGCATGCCGACGATGATGCAGGGCGTCAATGCCGAGGACATCGCGCGAGGCATCGATGAGTTCATGATCCGCCAACCGCTGGGAGTGGTAGCGGCGATCACACCCTTCAATTTCCCTGGCATGATCCCTTTCTGGTTTCTACCATATGCCGTGGCGACGGGTAATTGCTTCCTGCTGAAACCATCTGAGCGTGTGCCCATCACTTCAGCAAAAATCTTTGACCTTATTCGAGCCGCGGGATTTCCCCCCGGCGTGATCCAACTCGTTCACGGCGGCAAAGAAGCCGTAAATGCCATTCTTGACCATCCCCGGATTCGCGCTATCAGCTTTGTCGGCTCAACGCCCACGGCGAAGTACGTGTATAGCCGGGCCGCTGGGAACGGAAAGAGGGCTCAGTGTCAGGGAGGAGCGAAGAATCCGGTGGTCGTGATGCCGGATGCCGATATGGAAATGGCGACGCGGATTCTGGCGGACTCGGCCTTCGGCTGCGCCGGCCAGCGGTGCCTTGCGGCGTCTGTGGCGATAACCGTAAGCGATGCGCGTCCAGCCCTGACAGATCAGATTATGGCTGCGGCGCACAGCCGCAAAGTGGGATATGGTGGAAACCCTGAAGTAGAGATGGGGCCTGTCATCTCCGCGCAAAGCAAGGCGCGGGTCGAAGGATTGATTGCGAAAGGCGAAAGCCAGGGTGCTCGCGTGCTGGTGGATGGCCGTAATCGGAAAGTGGCGGGGTTGGAGGAGGGCTATTTCGTGTTTCCCACCGTGCTGGATGAGGTACGGCCTGACGCGGAGATTGCAAGGACCGAGATATTTGGCCCCGTTCTAAGTCTCATGCATGCCGGCACAATCGATGAGGCCATTGCTTTGGTCAACGACCGTAGCTACGGCAACATGGCTTGCATTTTCACTTCCAGCGGCGCACATGCTCGCCGCTTCCGGTATGAGGTGAATTCCGGTAACGTTGGTATCAACGTCGGCGTCGCAGCTCCAATCGCAAATTTCCCCTTCAGCGGCTGGGGCGAAAGCTTCTTTGGAGATTTGCATGCGCAGGCGCATCACGCGGTGGAATTTTACACGCAAACCAAGGTCGTGGTGGAACGCTGGCCCAAGACCTGGAGCAGAAAGTTCTGAGAGAGTGCGATGAAGAAGCTGTTGATTGGCAATGCCC
>JAJZVZ010000264.1 GCA_021846945.1 Acidobacteriota bacterium
CTGAAAACTTCTCTCATCCCCTTCGCATCGCCGTCAACCGTGTACTTGGTCAGACGCATACCCTAGAATTGCTCGATGGTCGATTGAATTCCTCTTGTGCGGTACAGTCTATGCACATCACAGTTTGGGTAAACGCCGAATGTTCTTATATTCTTCCATCCCTCAACATTAGTACTCATCCTTCGCCTAAAGGCGAGGGGTTTACCAATCCCCTATCTCTAAACTGCAATCCCAGCAAATTGTTCTGATAGGCCGACTTTGTCCGGCGTGGGATGTCTCATGTCCTGATTCTGAGACATGGGATAGCAAGGAACTCTGCCGCTCGACTCTTCAAATCATCGAGCCCTCATCGGAACAGCCAGCCAATAAATCATCGAAACTGATTTGTGCCGAAAGACGTGCTGCAATGTGAGGATGGCGCTGAAGGAGAGGTCCCCTGCCTCGCCCTTCAATAAACTCAGCTCGCTGACGATTTTTCCAATCCGGCCGCATTCTCGCGAACGGTAGCCAAGACATCAATGAGGTCCCTCAATGTTGACTCTTCCTGAAACACCGTGTTCGGCCCCTCGGCAAACTCATCTGTGAACGGAGAGGAATATAGCTGCTCTGGCCGCATCCAGCCACACTGCGTGAGATGATCGATCACAAGATTCAGGAAGTCCAGCTGGTTCTCGCTTAGAGTCCGTTCCGCCATGAACTCAGAGAATGCCCGCTTGGCCGCGGCGCGATCCAGTCCAACGAGCGAGCGGATAAACAGGCCAAGGCCGCCTTCCTTTGCTGCAGCACCTTGAATCTGTTCCCGCCGGGCCACGTCGGCTTCCATAAACATCTTTTCCAGGGCGACAAGATCCTCGGCTGTGAGCGGCTCGTTCCAGCGCACCTTATGGAGCGCAGGGTGCTCCATGTGTTCGCGCAGGAAAGCAAGCGCCTTCTCGCGGAACCGGTCGGAATCGACGCCAGCGGAAATGGACAGCAAGGAAACGGACTCCACCGAACGCAGCAGATCCTCAAAGTTCGTATAGACCGGCACTCTGCGCTTTTTATCGATGAACTTGACCAATGCGCGCAGGCGCAGCCGTACATTCTCCAGTTCCGTCAGAGTCACGCCTTGCCAGAACTGCGTTGTCTGAACCTCCTGGATCAGCGTCAGTTGCTCGCGCACCATTGGAATTGCCTGCTTTTCTTCCATCGCGCTGGCCAATGCGATCACGTCTTCCTTCAACTCGTCGAAGCGCGCTTCCACGCGCAGCTCGGCCAGTTGCAGGTTCAGCATCAGCGCGTCAAACTGCTTAGCCTCCAGATCAGCGTCGGCGACAACCGAAGGCAGGCCTGCCACCTCGCGCGTCAGCTCACCTTGCGCGGTCATGTCCAGATGCTCCCAGGCCGCCGGATCCGAGTATTTCTCCACCAGGCGCCGCTTGGTGCGCACCAGGAAATTCTCCACGGGCATGGCCGCAACCATCTCACGCAACTGTGTTGCCGTCGCCGCGCGCAGGTTCGCCAGACCATCGTCCTGCTTGCCTGCGCGGTCCAATTCGCCAATCAACTCCACACGCAGCCCAAAGATGCGCTCACTCAACCCTGGCGCGCTCCCGTTTGCCGGAGTCCCCACCTGCTGATTGAAGAACTCAAGGTTTCCGCAAACGTCGAAGATGTAAAAGTTCCTCTTATCCTTCCCCGGACCAAAGAGGTTCTCGCACAGCCGTGTGCCCCGGCCCACCATCTGCCAGAACTTCGTCTTCGAGCGCACCGGCTTGAAGAAGACCAGGTTCAAAACCTCCGGCACGTCGATGCCGGTATCCAGCATGTCGACGGAAATGGCGATGTGCGGCGCCTTGTCTGCAATCGAGAACGAATCGATCAGGCTTTGCGCGTACTCTACTTTGAAGTCGATCACGCGCGCAAAGTGGCCGGCATAGTGCGGATAGTGCTTATCAAATCGCCGGGTAATGAACTCGGCGTGATCGTGGTTCTTGGCGAAGATAATCGTCTTGCCCAGGCGGTCGCCGCCCGCCACCTTGTGCCCGTTCGTCATCAGCCACTTCAGTACCTTGTCGGCCGTGTCTTCGTTGAACAGCCAGCGGTTCACAGCTTCTGCGTTCACGCGGTCCGGAACCTTGCCGTCCTCATCCCAATCAATCTCGTCCCACTGTTCCTTTTCCTCTTCGCTCAGATCGTCGTAGTGTATCCCCTCGCGTGGGAATTGCAGGTTCATGGCATACGGCTCGGCGGGCACCAGCCATTTGTCGCGCACCGCCTCATCCAGCGAGTACTCGTCCGTCGGCACTCCGTTTTCCAGGTCGAAAAGGCCGTAGGTGTTGCGGTCAATCTCATCCTTGGGCGTGGCCGTCAGGCCAACCAGCAGTGAATCGAAGTACGCAAAGATCCCGCCAAACTTCCTGTAAACTGACCGGTGCGCTTCATCGATCACTACCAGGTCAAAGTATCCGGGGCCAAAGCGCCGCTGGCCGTCCTTCATCTCATCGATCAGGCCCATCATCGTCTGGTAAGTGCAAACGTAAACGCGGCCCTCTTCGTCTCGCTCCGTCACCAGGTTCACGGGCGAGCTCGCCGGCAGATGTTTCTTGAACGCGCCCACCGCCTGCTTCACAAGCGCATTGCGATCGGCCAAAAAGAGCACGCGCTTCACCCAGTTGGCGCGCATCAGCACATCGCACAAGCCAATCACCGTACGCGTCTTGCCGCTGCCCGTCGCCATCACCAACAATGCTTTGCGCTGCTTGCGTTCTAAGGCCGCGGCCACTTTGCGAATGGCTCGCTCCTGGTAGTAGCGCCCGCAGATCGCTTCATCGGTCTTTACGCCATCGAGCGGTTTGCGGGAGGTGCGGCGCGCAATCGCCAGCCGCATCTCGTCGCGGGTGTAAAAGCCCTGGACGGCGCGCGGCGGATACTCCGTGTCATCCCACAGCCAGTGCTCGTATCCATTCGAGTAGAAGATGAGCGGGCGCTGCCCGGTCTCCTTCTCCAGGCAGCCGGCGTAAAGCTTGGCCTGCTGGCGGCCCTCGTCGGCGCTGCGGCGGGTGCGCTTGGCCTCAACCAGCCCCAGCGGTTTGCCGTTGCTATCCCACAGCACATAATCCACGTAGCCCACGCCTTCGCGGTTGGGCATGCCGTGAACTTCGTACTCCGTATCCCGTCCGGGCTGGCTCAATTCCCAGCCTGCTTCCTTAAGCAACAGGTCGATGAAGGCGTCGCGGGTCTGAGCCTCGTTGTAGTCGTGGGTGTCGGGCGCGATTTCGTTGGCGGCGCGCGCCGCGGCCACTTCGGCGCGTAGCGCGGCGATCTCGGCATCCAGCGTCTCTTTGTCGCGCAACGCCGCCGTCAGGCTCTCATCCTTTTCAGCGAGCGCGGCGGCCAGTTCTTCCAGCTTTTTCTGGGTCTGCCTGGGAACCGGCGAAGTCTTCGGCAGCGCAGCCGCGTCGAACTTTAACTCCGGCGCCGGCCGGGCGCCCCGCGCGTAATGGCTGGCTATCCAATATGTAAACTCGAAAAGCTCGCGGCAAGCTATGAGCGCGTCGTACTGAGTAATCACCCTCTGCGTATGCACGGCGCGGTTGCCGTGCTCTTTGATCAGCTTCGCCTTCGCGGCAATCCGGGGAGTGACCAGGTTCTGGAAGCTGGGCTCGGCCACCAGCGCGGCCAGGTTGTCCTGGTAAGGCAGCGTGAGCCGGGCATCGGCTTTGTAGAGCCACCTTACAGCCAACTCCAGTGCACGCCGCGCATAAAAGCACGCCGCCCGCGGGTCGGGATATACCGACGTCTCCGCCCGCTCGGCGGCCTCATAGACCTGCGGCCATTCGGATCGAAGAAAAGCGAAGTTGCTCATGCGCTAAAGTTTTCCTCGAAAGGCGAGGTGCTGCAGCGCCGAAAGAACTGCGTCGTGCCTTTGTGTGGCGAAATTTTCTCCACGTTTTAGGTCGTGAAGTTGTTGCAACCTTTCGCAAAATGCGAGTTGCATGCCAAGAGGCGGGATAATGACGGGCATCGACTTGATGAGCTCCATATTCAGACCGCCCATGATCGCTCCCTTGGTAACCCCTCTGAGGTACCTATGCGCGATGGGATGCAGAGTGAAATAGGAGTGAAGGAACTCGGGAAGGCACTTGGTAGCATCCAAGCTGATGCAGCAAAGATGTTTTGTGTTTATTGCCAGTGGAATATCTTCAGGCACGATGGCGCAGCGTCCGCAAGTTCCCATGATGGTGATGAGCACGTCTTTCGGTTGGACGGTGTACCGAGCGAGCTCCCGGTATTTCTTCTCCGTGATGAATCGTGGTTGCGCCCATTGAAATTCATTGGCGACTGCGTTATCGATTCCGAGCACAGCGATACCATCTTCGACAAATTCACTGTGAAGCAATTGGCTCCCAAACGGACCGGTGCGTATCGACCCGGCTTTCGGCAATGCAATGTCGGCAACGGTGTGAATTGCGAATCCTTGATCCTCAGCATTGCCGAACATGTCGAGGAAGATGGATTGGGTGAGGGAGTCGAGCTTTTGGAGGGCGAGGCGGCGCTTTTGGCGCAGTGCGTCGGCCTTGTCCAGAATCGCCGCGATTCGCCGCTGCTCCTCCAGCGGTGGCAGCGGTACCAGGGATTCCAAGATGATCCTGTCTGTGACGGCGGGGTAGCTCGCGCCTGTAGCAAGGCGGACCATTTGCGAAACGAAACTACTTGTACGGGCCCAGTGGAAGAGGTATTTCCCCCACAATAGGTCACGCTTTGGACGAAGAACACAGAATCCCGTTGACGCGATTGCTCCATCGAGTCTTTCAGGAACCATCGCGACAGCATTAAGGTTGGGGCGAACAGTGGAAACCAACACGTCCCCGGTACGGATTAGCTGGCGCGCCCGGCTCGGCGCCTCTGAAACAGGCACTAGACGATCTGCGGAAATCCGCTTGGTATCTTGGTCGACTGCGCTGAGGTCGACATATCGGAAATCGGCTTCGCTCGTGCTCGCCCCTGGCTCACAGGTCTCCACCGTCTCAACGAGAACTCCGATTTCCTTCGGGACGGCCCGTGTTCTACTCACTGCAACATCCCCTCCAATTCCTCGATCCCCTGAAGAATTTCGGTCTCCAGTTTCCTCAGTTCCGCAAGAATCTTCTTGGGTGGGTCGTGTTGCACCTCTTCGTAGACCACCTCTTTGTAG
>JAJZVZ010000055.1 GCA_021846945.1 Acidobacteriota bacterium
TTGTGGATATCGATCAGAGTCTTTCCGCCCTGCTGATATCCTGCATAATCGCCTAAATCCGGCCCGGGTCAACCAGGTTCTTCACTGGCGGCCGTCGCGGACCATGCCTGAAATCGTTGAGGCGATGATGGAGGCGGAACTGAAGAGCCTCGATGAAAGCTCGCTCTGCTGATGAGGGAATGGTGAATGTTTCTAAAAAGCCGCTGATCAGTATCATCACCGTGGTTTACAACGGAGTAGACGGTATTGAGGCAACCCTGCGCTCGATTTTTTCGCAGGATCCGTCTCTCTACGAAGTGGCCGTTATCGACGGTGGCTCCACGGACGGGAGGACGGGTAAAAGGCTGGGTAATCGACTCGAGTAAACATTTCGACTGCTAATTTGAGAAACTCGCCCAAAATTTAGAATGTCCGCCCAGTCAGTGGCTGAGGGAGATTGGATTCAGATGTCAGCTTATCAGGCGATTTTTTCTACTATTCCCGCCGTCGTCTGCATACTTGCGGCCATAGGCGTGCTGTCCGTAGTCTTGGAAAGGCGGGCAATCGTCGCAAGGTCAATACTTTTTTCGTTTCCTCTCTGGCTTGCACCGCTCTTCTATTTTGTCTACGCGGCCACTGCGGAAAGCACCTCTCCTCTGGTGATTCTCGCAGGTTGCATCGAGTTGTTCTTCCTCGGAATTTACTTGGTCCTCTTTAGAAGGCTGTTTCTTGCGGTAACGGCGATATCATCGCAGCGCGTAACGGAGATGCTGAGTTACCTGAAGCGAGGAACATCGGTTCTTCTGGTTCTAGCGATACCACTCTTTGTCCAAGGCGGCGTGGGGATATTCTCTAAGGGATCGAGAATCGCAATTCTTGCCGAGTCGAGATTGAGTCTCTACCTGAGCTACAGTTTGTTGCTGATCGAAGCTCTTATGGTGCCAACAGTCGCCGCCATAATCAACGCGCAGAAACGGTGGTGCTGGCCCGTGGTGCGCTATTTGCTTCTAATATCGGTCTTGTCAATCCTTTCGGCTTCCAAAGGTGCTGTCATCCTTGCCCTGGGTTCTATACTTAGCCTTATAAGGGTCGACCATGCGCGAGACGTTTTCCGGCTTCTTTGGTTGCCGATCTCCGGCGCAATCATTTTCTTTATCGCGACGGTCTATTTCGTTGGGAAGTTTCTCACTCTAAGTACGTCCAAAATGATATCGGTAATGTTCTCTAGGATTTTTCTTGCAAACGATTGCAGGGCGCTCGCCATTGATTGGTCCAGGTATCTTGGCGCTAGTGGCACCTCTTTGTTCCGGGAATCCTTTCGACTCTACGCTGGCCTCCTCGGAACACCACCGAAGTATCCACCCCTTGGACAACTTCTGTACACTCTTCAATTCGGTACTAGTGGAATGCTCGGAGCGAATACGTCGAGCACAGCTTTGATAATCGCTTATGGCGGCGATTTGGAGCGGTTTATCTTTTCTGGGCTCCTGGTGTGCATTGCCGTGATCGTTGGGATTCTGGCGGACTTGCCTAACCGGAAAGACCCACTGAGGCTTGCCGTCGGAATTCTCCTAATTTCCTTGCTTTCCCAAGACTTTTTGGCTTTTCAGGTTTTGGTTAATACCCTGATGATGCTGTCATTTGGCACCCTGGGCGGATGGATTCTCATGCGCTTGGTCAGATTGGCTGCTAAGAGGAGGATGAGGAACAGGATGCCTGTCGCCTTGTCGCAAAGTTAATAGGAATTTTCTTCAGCGGATGAATGAAAGATCAATGCTAGCATCAATATGTCCGTATCCAGCAGTTGAACTGTCGGTGATCTTGCCGGCCCTGAGGCCCGACTCTGACTATCTTCGGTGCATCTATTCCCTGCGCGCAGCGTTGGCGGGGACCATGCCGTTTGAAATTATCTCCGTCGTCCGAGAGGTGGAGGCTTTCTCAGAGTTAGCTTCATCGGACCTCCGCATTGTGCCGGAACGGGGAACCGGAATCTATGCCGCAATGAACACAGGCCTCGATTACGCAAACGGAATCTACGTCTACTTTATCGGGCAGGACGATATTTTTCTTCCCGAAGCTGTAAATGCTCTTAACTTCGGTTTTCGCTTGAACGCAGATGTTATTTTGGGGGACGTGTTCTGGGGAAAGTGCAAGATTTTTAGGAACTCGAGATCACCGCACTCGCTTGTTTGGAAAAACTGGTGCCATCAGGGTATCATCTACAGACGTGAAATATTTGATAAGTGTGGGCTGCGGTTTCCAGAAGATTTCAAGGTTCAGGCGGACCACTATGTCAATATCGTGCTGGCTACTCGCAGGGATTTGACAATTGTGAAATATGACACGTGCATAGCTTGGTATTCTTCCGGTGGGTTTTCCACTACCAATCGTGATTCGACCTTTCGAACCAGATTTCCATCCATTGTTCGAGAAAACTTTGGGCTCTTATCCTTTTTCGTCGTTGTTCTTCGCAGAGCATTACTAAGAGCGACCATGAAGGTATTTCGCAGATGAATCGATACGCAATATTCTTCCCACAGTATCACCGAATCACGGCGAATGATTTGGCTTGGGGTCACGGCTTCACCGATTGGGTATTAGTTGCGGCGGCGAATGCGTTCGGGTACTGGCAGCGGCGCGCACCAGCTTGCGGGTTCTATGATCTATCCAGGGACGATGATACTCAAGGTAGGTTTGACGCCGCAGCCAGAGCTGGTTTGGATGGCTTTGGTATCTATCATTATCGTTTCGATGACGGCCCCGAACTGGACGCAGTAGAACGATTTCTCGCGCAAGGAGGATCCCCCCGGAATTTCGCCTACTTCTACATTTGGGCAAATGAAAATTGGACGACGCGATGGGTAGGCAGCAACATAAGGATCTTGAAGGAGCTGTCGGCTAGACCTAGCCGGGAAGCTATTATCAAGCATGTAAATTATCTTTCTCCCTTTATGGATTCTCAGGCGTATGCCAGAGTTGGAGATAGACCTCTCTTTGTCATTTATCATCCCGATCATTTTACGGAACCTGAAGCTATCCTCACTCTTTATCGAGAAGCATTCAGAGATGCCGGTATCGAACCCCGTATAGGCTTCTTTGTAAAGAATGCATATGAGATGCGGCACTCATGCTACTTCGATTTTTGCTATCTTTTTGAGCCGCGGCTATTTTTCAATTTCCAAGGTGTGCGAAAAAACCAGTCGATCATCAAAGGTTATCGAAAACTGACCAGTCGCATTTCTCCCAGGTTAATGGAAGCATGCTCTGAAGGCGTCACACGGCTCTTGAATAGAACTAGTGCTCACTATACATTTTCAGACTTTTTACGTTATTTCACATCCGCTGCGCGCAAGACGTTTGTTCGCTCCTCCGAATGCTCTGTCCAAGAGATCGTTACCTGCGGTTGGAATAACGCGCCGAGATATCGTCACCGTTCTACACGATTGGACGTGCCAACCGCCGAAGAGTTTAGTTCGATGATGAGCATGCTGTCTAACTCTCAAACTCGTAAAGACGAGATACCCTTATTGTGTAATGCTTGGAACGAGTGGTGTGAGGGTGCTGCGATCGAGCCTTGCAGCTATCTGGGTGATGCATTACTCGCGTCGTATCTCGAAACAGCAAAGGGAGTTTATAAATGAAAGAAAACGAAAACGGTTCTGATAAGTACGAGAACTACTTACGTTATCTCCTAAGTATTAGCAGGGCTGGACGCTTCTATAAACGCTATCTGACCTCTCCGATCCTCTTTGGGTGGGGGAGGATTTTTGGGCCGAGGATAGTTGAAGTCGGGTCGGGAGCGGGTGCAGGAATCCTCGGGGCGTTTCCCTCCAACGTCATTGGCCTTGAGATCAATCCGCATGCAGTGGCATTTACGCAAGGCCTAGGTCTCCGAACTTCCTTGATTAGAGAGGACGGCAGATTTCCGCTGCCGGACCAAGCGTACGATGCTTGCGTTCTTGATAATGTCCTTGAACACATCGAAGATCCACGGCAAATCATGGATGAGTGCTGGCGAATTACACAACCGCGTGGAGGGCTCGTGATAGCCGTGCCTGGGAGTTGCGGTTATGCCCGTGATGCCGACCACAAAGTCTTCTATGAAACAGGGAATCTGCGAGATTTGGATCCTCGCTGGAAGTTGTTCGCCTCATTTTCGATTCCCCTGATCGTGAAAAGCAAGTGGCTTTCTCGATCGATTAAACAATATTGCCTCGTCGGGGTATATCGAAAGCACATTTCGCGCGCGTCAACTCAATGTTAAGCGTCGGTAGTTCGATTATTCTTCATCTCCAAGTTAGCAGATAATAATTTCGGTTCGCCCTTTTCAGGGGGCGTCTGCAGCCGCAGCAGAGTTTCGCGATTCATTCTGGACCGCTGGGAGTCGTAAATCCATCCCCATTTGTTGAAATACGCGATTGCACTACGGATATGGGTCCAGAGTGCCCGGCCGTTCTTGTATGACTCTCTGGCGTGGTCGTGTACGACGGTTGCAGCCGGATAGAAGACGGTACGAGATTCCGCATGCGCCCGCCGGGACAGGTCGACGTCCTCCAGGTACATAAAGAAGCGCTCATCAAAGAGGCCGATTCTGCGCAGGACTGAGGTTCGGAAGAGCATGAAGCAGCCGGACAGGTAGGGAACATCCATCACCTGGTTGTAGCTGCTGTGGCGCAATTCGAACCGATCCATACTGGCGCGCCCCAATCCGCGGAGAGGAACCGAGGCGAAGCGGCGCAACATGAGGTCGGCCGGAGTCGGCAGCAGTTTGCAGAGATACTGAAGACTGCCATCCGGATAGACGATCTTCGGCATGAGCTGCCCGATGTCTGAATCATTCTCGATGAACCGAATCATCTTTTCCAGTTCGCCGGGCTCGAAATAAATGTCAGGATTCAGGACGAAATGGAAGTCGGATGAGTCCAGTGTCTTTCGCAGGGCGATATTGTGCCCGGCGCCGTATCCCAGATTTTTCCCTGCGCGAATATAGGTGGTCTCTGGTTGATGAAGGCAGGGCATGTCCACAGGATGTGGGGAATTATCGATAACATATGTTTGAAGCCCAAGAGAGGATCGCTGGATGCAAGCGAGGAGACGCGCCAACTGGTCCTGTGCAGTGTTGTAAATAACGACAGAGGCGGTAATCCTGCTCATCATCTTTGGCCGTGGCAGCGCGTTAGTCAGTTAGTGACGGAAGTCCCTGGTCACAATTGCGCGTCAATCCGCTCTCCGTGAACCATGTAACCCCGTTTGCATGCTGCGATTGGGACGTACTTACTCATTATAAACAAAACCGAGTTCGGCTAAAGTTGCGCGTACTCTGCACTGCCTGCACTGCCGTGGCAATCTGTTGCACGGCACACGGCATTACCTGGTGCGCGGCTGCTTTGCTCTGCCGGAGCCGGCCTTTTCTTTGTCTCCAACCGATCTTTCGTCTTTACTGGGAGTACCATCGTCTCAATGACGCGAGCGATTCTCAATGCGTGCATTTTCGGACTCTGCTTCTCCGCGGCTGTCGCATGGCCCCGCAGGTGCACGGCGCAGCAAGCTGAGAAGCCCATTCCGGTTGGTCTCGACGCGTATCGCCAGTGGTATTGCTGGCCGGAGCAGCGCATTGGGATGCGCGCGTATATGCGCAGCACGTATGACCGCAATGGAGGCAACGAAAACGCGGACGGCGGTCATTTTCTTTATCAGATCGCAGATGATTTCAACGTTACCCTTGATGTCGAGGGACCGGGCATTCTGGTCTTCAGCCGTTTCAACCACTGGCACGGCAGCCCCTGGCATTTTGTCGTAGACGGCAAGGACCACGTTGTGCACGAAAGCAGCACTGCCGATCCGCTGCATCCCGATCCTTCGCCGGTGTTTCTTCCCAAAGCGCCATTTCCAGCACCGCTCAACTTGACGTGGGCCGTTACGAAGGGCTCTGATCTGATCCGGACACCCATTCCATTCGAGCGCAGCTTCCAGATGGCGTACGCGCGGACGCACTACGGTACTGGCTACTATATTTATGACCGGTTCGTCCCCGGCACGCCGCTCTCGCAGCCGATTCATAGCTGGAACGAAAGCGCGCCTGGGCAGGACGTGCTCGACCTGATCGCCAGATCGGGCACAGATATTGCTCCGAAAACCGGAGTCAGGCAGTGCAGCGGCACGATCGATGTTCCCGCGCGCGGCTCCGTTTCCGTGGTAAAGCTCAAAGGGAAGCAGGCCATCCGTGCGCTCACCTTTTCGATTCCAGTGGAGCAGGCGCTTGCATTCGAGCACGTACGGTTGCGCATAACCTGGGACAGGCGCCGTCTGCCGTCGATCGATGCGCCCGTTGCGCTTTTTTACGGCGCGGGAACGCTCTATAACCGCGGTCATCGCGAATATCTGGCGAAGGCCTTCCCCGTCAACATTCGGTTTACGCAGGATCGCATCGTCCTCGCCTGCTACTTTCCTATGCCTTTCTTCCACTCGGCTCGGATCGAGCTTGCCGGAGCAGGTCAATTGGTTCGCGACGTGAGGTGGAGCGTGCGCACGCAGCCCGAGACTGAACCCGCCAATCACCTCGCCTATTTTCATGCCACCTATCGCGACATTCCTCATCCAGTGATGGGCGAGGATATGGTACTGCTCGATACTCGAGGTCTGGAGGGCTCTCGCGACTGGTCAGGTAGTTTCGTCGGCACTTCGTTCATCTTTTCGCATGATGCGCGGCTGGGCACGCTCGAAGGCGATCCTCGGTTTTTCTTCGATGACAGTTTGACTCCTCAGGCACAAGGCACCGGCACCGAAGAATGGGGCGGCGGCGGAGATTATTGGGCCAGAGGCGTGGATGTCACCTTGCCGTTCGTGGGTCATCCGGTGGGCGCACCTATGCCCTGCGCGCGTCCGTCGCCGGAGCGGCCCGAATGTGGCGACGCCGAGATATCTTCGCCCCTGAATGACGAAGACAAGATCGAGTCGGCATATCGCTTCCTCCTTGCCGACCTTATGCCCTTCGGGAAAAATGCCGTAATCCGATTGGAGCATGGCGGCACCGATCAATCCACCGAGCACTACGAAACCATCGCCTACTGGTACGGCTTGCCTTCGCCTTCGCTGGTTGAGACTGACCGGTTGCAGATCGGCAATCTCGCGGACGAGCGCACCCACGGCTATGACTCGCCACAAGCCTCCGCGCCCTACACCATCACTTCCCGCTATGAATGGGGCGTGGACACCTTGAACGGCCAAGAGATTTATCCCGCAACGACGGATACAGGCCGCATCACGAAGACTGCCTCAGAGTTTCGCCTGCGCATTCGTCCGGATAACCTGGGCGTGCTGCTTCGCCGCAAACTCGACTACGAGTATCCGAATCAGCGCGCCGATGTCTATATTGGGGATCATCGTAATGGAAGCTGGAAGTATGCGGGGATCTGGTATCTGGCCGGCTCCAATGCCTGCATTGACTCGCACCCGCGAACGGAGATGGGGGCAGCGGAACACAATATCGAAACCTCAGATCGCCGCTTCCGCGACGATGAGTTTCTCATCGGTCGAAATCTGACGCAGGGCCGAAAGGCCATTTGGGTGCGCATCAAATTTACGCCGGTCAACCGGCCTTTGTTTCCCGGCGGGCCAGTCGGCGAGCAGGCATGGAGCGAAATCAGGTATACGGCCTACAGCTTCATTCAGCCCAAAGGTCGCTGGTGAAAAGCCTGCGCCCTATGGGCATTTTCAGCAGACTTGCCGGAGACTCGCGCGATACTTCATTCAATGGAGGTTGGGGAAGACCCGGTATGCCGCAATTGAAGCTGCCAGCGGAGTGCCTCGCACCGCCGACACCTTCAGTAGAACCTGGAAAAATGGAAGCTCCTTTACGTGCAACATCTTCTTGAAATTGGATAACTGGTCTTCCGACAGCAAAAAATCTCCCGCGGCCTCAGTTGCCTCGGCATTTGTTCCCTCAATGAGCAGAACCAGCCCGCTGTGCTCAGGGTTGGGCATGTAGCCTACGACGCAATACCCGTCGGAATCCGTTTCAAAATAGACGGGCTGTTCGCCGGCAGCAGGCGCGCGATTGATCACGCGGGGCTTATCGAATTCCGTCACAAAGTTCATGCGGCCGTCGAAAAGCTCATCCCAGGGATTCGTCTTGCGTGCGCCGATCAGAATTACGTTATCCCGCTTGATGAGATCGGGAGTGTAATTGCGCGCGTTATAAAGATGGATGTTCCTGCCAAGCGGATCCAGTGAAAGAAGGCGGAGCGCCAGTCTGAACTCATCGGAACTGCCAAGATTCCAGGACAGGATGCGGTTTACCGCAGCCTGCATCTCCGGGCTCAGATCATCTGCCTGGAGCTGGCTGACATAGCCGTGGCTCAGATAATCGTTGAGACTGAACGACTTCTTGCTCAGAGTCTCAGCCATCCCAATGCCCGTGTCAGAGAGAACAATGTCCGTATCCGGATTGGCGCTCAGGAAGTGCGACCACAGCGCGGCGACCGTAGGCTTGTCTTGCCACGCGTAGAACGAGCGACGCTGTGCGCGATACTGGCTCCAGAAAAAGATGCAACCAATGGCAAGGGCCACGATCAGCAATCCGGCAGCGGCTAGTGCGGCAGGCATCCATTGGTTGTTCGCTGCAACCCGCGCCGCCTCAGAGACCCCGGCCGTTGATTCCGCGCTCGCAGCCTGTGTCTCACTGGACGTCTCGGCGGCTGGTTCCGGACCCACCGGCCGGTACCGGAAAACAGGAATATAGCTCCCGCGGGGGATCTCCATGATTAGGGCCTCATGTGATCCCTCCGAGCTAAAGTAGGCTTCGATCCGTTTGCGTAGATCGCTTACATTCGTCCGAACAATATTGTCGATGGTGGTGTCATAGGAGTCGGGGCGTCCGAACACCTTCGTGCCAATCTCCTGCTCATGAAGATGGACGCAGCCCTCCTTCAGGGAGCGCCGGCCCATATAAAACAGCAGCTCCTGGAGACGGGCCGCACGCCTCAATTGGCCGCTCGCCGCGACTCGCGTCAGGAGTGCCCAGCAGGTTTCCGTATCAGGAACCCGTGCTCTGTGGACCATCAACTCTGTCATGGGAGTATCTCTTAACCGTAAGACTCGCTATGTGCACGCTTTCCCCGCGTTGTGGCCTGAAGCTCTTATTCTACGCGATCCACTATTGAACTCTCACTTTGCACGGAGCAGGAATCAGCAAAAAAAGTATCGTCGCTGCGTCCCAAAGGGCATCACTCTGAAGCGTGAGCCTGCCGCATTCCCACTCTCTCCCTCAATGTAATGATCTGATTTAATGAAGGTTACACATGTATCGTATCCGTCCCTGTTCCTGTTTACGGCCTCGGGTCAGAATTTCGGTCCCATCGCCGTCCGATGAACGCTCGTTTACCCATCTGGCTGACCTTAAATGCAGTATCCCGCATTTTCAATGGCCCACCACAGTGGTGCCCACGTGGTGCACTTTCGTGGGCACCACCGAGAATTGACTTGATTGTCGTAGCTCTGAGAAGTCATTTTTGGATCGGTCCGAAGAGAGGTCTGTTTGGCCTTACTGCCTGCGACTACCTTGACAGAAAAAAGTAGAAACGAAGCAAAGAAGCACCTAGTTTTGTGACACGATAATCGATCACAACAATTTGCCATTGATCTTTGACTGTGGTCAGCATTTCGCGCAGGGCAATCGCATGCTAAGGAGGAAAGTGACATGGAGCAAACGAGACGAGTTGAAAAAACATGGGGTTTGCTGTGCCTGCGCTGGGGCTGGTGCGCAGCGGCACTTCTCCTGATGCTCCTGAGCGCGGCTCAGGGAAGAGCGCAGGAATTTCGCGCGTCGATCAGCGGTCAGGTCTCGGACAAGACAGGCGCGGTGATTCCCGGCGCTACCGTTACCGCGGTCAATACTTCAACAAAACAAAGCTATTCAACAAAGACCGACGCCCAGGGCGATTACAACCTGCTCTATCTGCTGCCCGCTCAATATAACGTAACCGTAACGGCGCCTAACTTCCAGACCGCAATTTTTAATGACGTCGTTCTCGAATCAGCGGAACAGAAGGGACTGAACGCGACTCTGAATCCTGGCGCCGTGACCCAGCAGGTGGTGGTTTCGGCCGCGGGATCGCAGCTGCTGGAGACCGTCTCGGCTTCGATCGGCGGAGTGATCGATCAAAGGAAAGTTGAGAATATGCCTTCGACGGGCCGACTGGTGTGGGATGACATTGCCCTTACCCCGGGCATCCGCACCACGGCAACGGACCCCTTCGATGCAACTCTGCGCAACAATGCGCACTCCTACACCGTATCGGGCGTGACTGTCGGCGGCAATGCCTTCTTTATGAATGGCGCGCCGGTCAGTGACCAGGGAAAGTGGTACTTCGCCCCTGAGCAGGATGCCGTCCAGCAGGTGCAGGCCAGCGCCAGTCCCTATGACGCGCAGTACGGCAGGACCGCCGGCGGCGCTTTCAACGCGAACGTGAAATCCGGTTCGGATCGTTATCATGGATCGGTTTATGACTATTACGGCAACCAAGCGTTGAACGCGAACGACTATGCCGGTGACCTCTATCGCATTCCACTTCCAATTGATATTCGCAACACCTTCGGCGGAACGGTTGGCGGGCCCGTCATCCATGGCAAGGCCTTCTTCTTTTTCGGTTACGAAGGGTTCCGGCAGCATTTCCCGTCTTCTACCGTGGATAGCGTGCCTCCCATGGCATGGAGAACCGGCAACTTCCAGGGATCGGGGTATACCATCTACGACCCGGCAACCACGCACTGCGTGAAGACAAATTCGAGTGGCGGCTGCACCCAGTACAGCCGGGATCCGTTCCCGAATGACATTATTCCGCCGGGACGGATTAGTCCCATCGCGAGGGCGATTCTATCCTACTATCCTGCGCCCACCACGGCGGGAGTCGTCGATAACTATGCCATTAGCGCCCCCCGCATTCTCATGTATGACCAATATGTAGGCCGCGTTGATTATGAATTTACTTCGCGGACCCGCATGTACGGAATCTACGCCGCGCAGAAGAACGTAGGGCATTACCCCGGCAATGGCCTCCCGAACCTGGCCACCACGGCCAACGTGCCCACCAGCCTGGACTACAACATCATCGCCGACGTAACGCACATTTTTTCCAGCTCGCTGGTACTCGATCTCAAAGCCTCTCTCGGCCACAACCATTACGAGGAGATCACCGGCGAGACGCTCCAGAATAACTTTCTGGCCAGCAAGCTGGGGTTCAACATGCCCGCCAACGGAAGCACCTTCCACCAGAACATTGCTCCGCAGATCAGTGCATCCAACTACACGACGCTCTTCGGGAACACCAATAATGGGTCGGCCGACGTGGACGCGGATTTCGAAGGAAGCCTGACGCAGACGATCGGCCGCCACAGCCTGCACTACGGAGCCGAGGCGATGGACGTTCAATCCGCCACCGTCGGAATTCCCGGCACGCCGAATGGCAGCTTCGGTTTTGGTAGTGAGTTCACGCAGCAAAACCCCTTCAAGCCGAACCCCAAGCAGGGCAATTCCATTGCCAACCTGCTCCTTGCCATTCCGGGTACCGGCGACTTTACCTGGGACGACACTACATTCCACTCCTATCACTACTTCGGAGTGTTCGGCCAGGATACCTATCGCATGCGCCCTAACCTCACTCTCACATATGGGCTGCGCTGGGATGTAGACACGTCCCCGCAGGAACGGCACAACCGCATGAATGGAAACTTCTGCCTCACCTGCGTCAATCCATATACGTCGCAGATCAATTTCGCAAATGCTCCCGCGCTGCAAACCCCGCTCCGGGGCGGCTGGACATTTGCCGGCGTCAACGGCGTGTCCACTGCTCCGTACCAGGTTCATTGGAACGACTGGCAGCCGCGCGTCGGCGTCGATTGGGCCGTGACGCCTAAAGCGGTAGTTCGCGGCGGCTATGGCATCTTTTATAGCTGGCCCTCTTTCAACACCACGGATGCCGGCTTCAGCCAGACAACCAGTTATGTTGCCTCTCTGAATGGGGATCTGACTCCCGACGATTACTTTGCTTCCGGAACGCCCTACCCGAATGGGGCCGTTGTTCCCAGCGGAGCTGGCGAGGGCCTCGAGACGGATGCCGGCCAACGCATTGGTTATTACAACACCAACCGCAACATACTCGTTGCGCAGCACTGGTCCGTCGACGTGCAACGCGAGCTGCCCCACGGAACCCTCCTCGACGTCGCATATATCGGTTCTTACTCCAGCAACCTTGCTGTAGGCACTTCGCTCGACACCATAACTACAGCGCAGCAGCAGGCATGCCAACAGGACTTGGCGCTTTGCGACACCAATGTCTCGAATCCCTTCCACGGCGTCCTGCCGGCGAACACACCGCTCGGCGCATCCGCTACCATCCCGATTTGGGAACTGCATCGCGCCTATCCGCTCTTTGATGGACTTTTCGAAAATGAGGTTCCGAGTGGCACCTCACACTACAACTCAGGCAACGTCCGGGTGGAGCGTCAGGTCAGAAGCCTGGACTTCATCTTCAATTACGTTTACTCCAACTGGGCCGACCGCATCAGCTACCTCAACAACGGCGCATTCCGCGATGCAACCCTCTGGTACGGCCTGGATCCTAACGACGTAAGGCACTACATCGATGCCAACGTGGTCTATCCTCTGCCAACAACCAAGCTAACGGGAGCCCTCGGCGCCCTCCTTAACAACTGGCTGATTGACTCCACGGTCATGTGGGGAAGCGGTGACCCCCTGGCAATTCCGGACGCAAATCTTACGGGCGCTCCTGGGTGTACCAGCTATGCTCCGGTTGGCGGCCAGACACGCGGGCACTGGCTTAACAACAACGTCAGTTGCTATGTGCCGCTGTCGCAATGGCAAGCCCGAACGACGCCTCTGCGGGTCGGCTATCTCAGGAATCCACAGACGTTCTTCTGGAATCCGGCCTTCCACAAAGTGTTCGCTCTTCCTCGCGAGGGGACATCCCTTATGTTCCGCATGGAAGCGGTCAATGGAGCCAACCACCCGAACTTTGACGGTCCTAATGAAAATCTCAGCCAGCCACCGTCCTATTCGCCCACAAATGGCTATACCGGCTTTGGGGCCCTGTCATCAACCCAATCCAACGCGCCACGTACAGTTATCGCCTCGTTGCGGATCAGTTTCTAGAATGGAGACCGTATAGCATGACGAACCAAGCCATCTCAGCGCGCTCCGTAAATGCGGCCGCGCTCTGCAAGTACCTTATCCCAATCAGCTTGTTGATCTTCTGGATCCTCCTCGCCGGCCCGGCGTGCCGCGCCCAGATCACGACCACTGGAACGATCAATGGCGCAGTCGTCGACCAGACGGGCGCTGTTGTTCGGGGCGCCAAGGTAACCATCACGCAGATCGAGACCAAGACCGTGACCCAAACGGTGTCCAATGCCGCCGGTGGCTTTGTTCAAGTGGGTTTGAACTCAGGCCATTACGATGTGGCGGTTTCGATGCCCGGATTTGCCGGCTACCGTGAGACTAATATCTACTTGGGCCCCATGGCGACGTACACGGTCCACGCCGTTCTGAAGCCGAGCAGCGTAGCCACCACGGTTACCGTCAACAGCAGTCAAGCGCGGGTGCAAACAACCACCCCCGATATTTCCTATACGGTCTCAGGTACCGAGGCGCAAGAGCTACCCTTGAACGGGCGCAACTTTGAACAACTTGGCTCTTTGATGCCGGGCGTTCGCAACAACGATCCCGTTGGAACGATGGGCACTGGCGGTTTTACGACCAATAACAGCCTGCTCGTCAACGGCGGCACGCACACCGGTAGTCCGGGCTCCGGTGAAACGGGTGTCATCTACTACCTGGACGGAATCTGGAATTCATCCAACGTCGTGCACGACGAAAATATCGTCATGCCGAATCCTGACGAGATCTCTGAAGTGAAGGCGCTGCTGAACAACTTCAGCGCCCAGTACTCGCTGATGGGGTCGAGCGTCATGGTGGTGGAAACCAAGAGCGGCAGCAGCCAATTCCACGGCGGCGGCTTTGAGTTTTTCCGCAACACGACCGGCGAAGCGACCCCGTATTTCGCCCACGCTCCTCCGGCCCTCCGCTGGAACATTTTTGGCTGGGATCTGGGGGGACCACTCTTCATTCCTCACATCTACGACGCCGGCAAAAAGAAGACCTTCTTCTATATCAACGAGCAATGGGTGAGAGAAACGGCCGGCGTACTGGCTCGTGGCGCCAGTCCCCTTGCGACCATGCGCGGCCAGGGTACGCCGGGCAGCGAGCTCCTCTTCCCACAGACCGGAACTTTCGGCACCAAGTTCCTCAAAGATCCCAGCAAACCTGGCAAGTGCGATGCCAGTTCGACCGCGGGCTGCTTCGGGACGGATGGAGCAGGAAACTGGGTGATTCCTGCCAACCGGGTGGACCAAAATGCTCTGACCCTGCTAAACACGCTGGCTCCCTTGCCAAACAACCCGACCGCCGGCTTTGACAACTACCTCAACACCAATCCAGCCACAACTGATCAGCTCGACATTATGAGCAAGGTCGATCACTACATCAAACCCGGCCTCCGCCTGACAGGCGAGTACTTTGTCGAAGAACAAAACTATACCGGCGGGAATGCGGCTCGATATGGATCGCCGTGGTCAACCAATTACGACCTTTTTGAAACGGATGATCAGGCCGCGCAGCTCCGTCTAACTCAGATTCTTTCACCTTCCATGACCAACCAAACCAGCGTTGCTCTCGGTATCTTCGATGGCACGCACGATTTCGGTGGAATTCACCTGGTTTCCCAGGTTCCGGGCTTTCATCAAACCCTGCCTTACACCGGCGCGTATTTGATGAATTACCTGCCCAGCGTCACCTTCAACCAGGGATGGTCGAAGATGGGAACCGGCTCCTGCTGTATCGTTCCTCGCGCTACGGAACTGCATGATACGGTCACAGATGACTGGAGCTGGCTGCACGGGAAGCACTTTTTGCAAGCCGGATTCACGATGTTCTTCGGTACTGAACGGCACTGGTCCTGGCCCAGCACTCCTCAAGGCTTCTGGAGTTTCAACGGCTACGCCACCGGCAACTCCGTCGCAGACTTTCTACTAGGCAATGCGGCCGGCTTTGGGCAGGGCAACACCGGAGAACGAACATACAGCCACTATAAGATCGCTTCTCCTTATGTGGAAGATCAGTGGAAGGCGACGCGCACGCTGACACTCAGCGGGGGCCTGCGGTGGTCGTATATGCCCTGGCCCAGTGAGCAGCAGGGCTATATTACTGACTTCAATCCAACGGCATTCAACCCTGCGAATGCCCCGATCGTGTCACCCAAAGGAATCATTACTGCAACTTCAACATACAACGAAGCGAATGGTCTGATTCAGAACGGATTGAACGGCGTTCCGATCAATCTCACAAACTCTCACCGTTTCTACCTTTCGCCTGTTGCAGGTTTCGCATGGGATATTCGTGGTGACGGACGGACCTCTCTGCGCGGGGGCTGGGGCCTTACCTACTATTCCACCGCCGGTCAGGGTTGTGATGGTGGCGGGTGCCTCTCCTATCCCGTCGTGCAATCGGTGAATCTGGTTGATGCAAATTTCACTGATCCAGTCGGCGCAAAATCATCGCCACTAACCGCTTTCGCAGTGAATGGAGAGGATCTTGCAAGTTACAGGGCCACACACATCCAGACTTTTAGTCTAAGCCTGGAACAGCAGTTGGGTACCAACTGGTTCATGTCTGTCGCCGGGGCAGGAAGCATCATGGGAGCCGGGGCGACTTCCCTCGATATTAACCAGCCCGGGCCAGCTACCGTAAATGGTATCCCCTACGACTTTAACCCAGTACTGAACACATCCACTTATGCTAACGCCTATTTCGCGCCGTATCCAGGCTATTCCAATATCACCTATTTCAATAACATTGGCAGGAGTAACTGGACTGGCCTCGAACTAAGCCTCAAACACCGCACTGCGCGGAATCTCTATCTGACGGCTGCTTATACTTGGTCGCACGGACTGGATAACTACGGAGGATTCCAGAACGCCTACGCACCTCAATTGGCCTACGGAAACTCCAATAACAATGTGCCCCAGGTCTTTACCACGAGCCTTATCTATATATTGCCAAAATTCCAAACAGCTTCGTACTGGAAGCGTACCCTGCTCGGAGGTTGGCAATATTCAGATATGACAACCATTCAAACGGGTAACTCCAGCACCCTGGGATTAAGTACGCCGAATAGAGGGCTGGCAAGCAGGCCGAATCTGATCGGCCCCATCAGCTACCCAAAGCAGTGGAGGCATCCGGGAGATAAATGGTTTGACACCACATCCTTTAACAAACCTGCGCCCGGCTATTTCGGAACCATAAGAAACGGGACTATGTTGAACCCGGGAGTCATTGTCTTCAACATGGCGGCATACAAGACATTCCCGGTCAAGGAGGGGAGTAACTTCCAGCTTCGTGTTGAATTCTTTAATGCCCTAAACCACACAAACCCGAATGGTCCAGATATGGGATTTGGATCTGGCGATTTTGGCATGATTACAGGCGCCAAAGAAGCCCGTGAAGGTGAGGCTTCATTGAAGTTTAACTTCTAGACAGCCAGGGAGGCAAATATGAAGATATCACTTCGGCCAATCGGTACCCACGTGCTTGCCGCGTGGTTCACATTTACTGTGCTTGTGTACGCCATCAGTTTCAGTCGTCCAGTTTCGGCGCAAGCATTGCCGTCTCATGGCAACAAGTTTGACACGTGGACCGCATCTGATACATCTCTGTCCTGGACCGGATATAACCAGGATTTTTACGCAAACAGTAAGAACGGCGGTTCCTTCTTCTCCAATGTGCAGGGTGGAACAACGTATTGCCCGCATTGTTTCTGGGAGGAGGCCGAAGAGATCGAAGTGGCGGAAGATGCCTATAACTGGGCCCAGCATCATGACGCTCCGAACCTGCAAGGCTACGCAAACAAGATCAATGATCTTTGTGAAGGGTTCGTCGATAACATGAATCCAGCCTACAAGGGCCCCGGAGGCTCTTATGACTGGTCGGGCGATCTATTCAATGACGATCTGGATTGGGCCATCATGGCATTCACGCGGGCCTATCATATTACTCATAATCATAACTGGCTGACCGCCGCGGAGCTCAATTTCAACACCGTGTGGACGCGCGCCCAGGACCCCGGCGGGTTGGGCAATGGCATGTCAGGGCTGATTCAGTCGCAGCCGCACGGAAAGAAATGGACTGCAAATCTCGACTCGCCTGTCAACTTTACGTTTGTCATTGCAGGCTATCTTCTCTATGACAACACCCACGATGCGAGCTACAAGACAAAGGCGGACAGCGTCTATCAATGGGCCATTACCCACCTTTATACGACAAGCATAGGCGGCGGCGTCTGCAAGGGGCATCCGGGCCTGGTCTGCGCCAAGATCTATGATTCCACCACGGGGCATTCCGACTATACATATAATTACGGAACTGCAATTCAAGCAGCGGCCCGCGAGAGAGACTTTGCAAAGGTGCACTACATCACAAACTGGCTGATGTACAACTCAAACAATCCAAACTTCCCATACGTCGGCGCTTATGAAGGATATAACATCCTCCCTAACTATCATCAGCGTGGCGTTAACGACGCCGGCTATAACGGCATTGCTCTCCGCGGGGTTGGATATGCGCTGGCCCATGGCATTCTTCACCTCAGGCAGCTAGCCTGGGCCCAGGCCAATGTCGCGGCTGCGTGGAGAATTCGTAATTCCGACAACGTGATGTGGAATAATTGGACACCCAACACCACTGCCTCAGATACACCGAGTAGCGGACTATATTCCTGGGATTGCAGTCCGGCAATGGCTGGAATGTTCGATATACCGTCTCCCAGAGGAGATTCGGCGGTGAGAGGACAACCGCCGACGATGTGAACTCACGATTCTGACGAGACGAAGCACTCATTCTGAATGCTTATTAGCGTCTGACAGCGCGGCATGCAACGCGACTGTGACACTGCTGCAACAAGAGCCGGCGCATCTTTACCGATGTGGGCCGCTGGGCATTTCCACGGTAAAATACATTGAAAATTTCAATAAAGAAGATCTTCGCAAGTAGTATTGCTTCGATGTGCATATGCACATTTGCCCAGCCGTCGAGGAGTTTGAAGACTGTTTTTCGGCTGGGCGTGTTTGACGGCGCATCCACGGAATTTGCTCAAGGGCTTCCGAGCAATGCAGTGCAGGTAAATGCAGACAGCGCCCACGCCGCTGCGGATTGGTACGGGGTCCAGCCGGCCGCGATGATGGGGGCTTCGCTCCGAGGCCGCGCATCGATGGCGGTGGCGCCGCGCGCAATTCTGTTCACAATTCCGAGTGCGCCGGCCGCAGCCTACCGTCTGCATGTGTCGCTGCTCATCGAGAGCCGTAGCGTGCCCCCGCTGCGCGTTTGCATAAACGGCAGGTGCGGCATGTTCTATATCGAGTCGCCGCTTGATGCGCACATGGGAGACTCAGACGACACCTTCCAGTCTGTCCATGCGCCCGCGGATGTTGCCTTCGATTTTCCCGGCAGCTACCTCCGATCCGGCGTCAACACCATCACATTCCAGGTGATTCAGGAGCCGGGCAGGGCAGTTGCGGATGCAAGCCTGACCTACGATGCGATTGAGCTTGATCAGGCTCCGGCGTCGGAACTTCCAGAAGCGTCTTCCGCGGCAATTACGCCCACTGTCTTTTATCAGGGCCAGCCGGGAAATCTGAAAGAACTGGTGGATGTGTATATCCGGGGAAAAGAGAAATTCGGCTCCGGTGACAGCGTCGAGCTAACGGTCGGCAAGAATGAATGGAAGCGGAAGTTCCACGGCGGAGAAGACTTTGGAGAAGAACGGATCGAGTTCGCAGTGCCGGAGTTTCCTGCCAGAACCACAGCGCACCTTGGGTGGACAATAAGCGGACAGCAGTTCAGCAGAGAGCAAAGCATCGATCCCCAAAAGAAGTGGACCCTCTATCTTGTGCCCCACATCCACCTCGATGTCGGTTATTCCGACTACCAGCCGAAGGTTGCCGCCATCCAGACGCAAGCAATGGACGAAGGGATGGATTTTGCGAAGAGTCATCCCGGCTTCTGCTATAGCGTCGATGGATCGTGGGATCTGGCTCAGTATATGAAGACCCGCTCCGTTGCCGACCAGCAGCGCGCGATTAGCGCGATGAAGGACGGGCAATTGTTTGTTCCGGCTGAGTATGCTAATTTGCTGACCGGCTTTCCTACCGCCGAGACGCTCATCCGGTCGCTGTACGCAAGCGCGCAGTTCAGCCGTCTTCACGGGACGCCTTTTAACTACGCTGACATCAGTGACGTTCCAACCTATTCCTGGTCCTATGCTTCCATCCTGGCTGCTGCCGGCATTCACTATTTCGTGGCTGGGCCGAACGGCCATCTCACGCGCGGCCCGGTGCTTATTCAGGGGCGATTAAATGAGAACTCGCCGTTCTGGTGGGTTGGTCCGGATGGCGGCAAAGTGTTGTTCTGGTATGGGCGTCATTATTGGGAAGGCGGAATTTTCTTTGGCACACCACCTGAGGTGAACGCCGGGCGCGAGACGATTCCGGTGTTCCTGAAGACCTATGAGCATCCCGGCTACCGCGCCGATGCCGTCATTCTCTTTGGCACCCAGCAGGAAAATACCGATCTCTTCCCGCAACAGGCCGAGCTGGCTGCGCAATGGAACCGGCAGTTTGCCTATCCGGCGATTCGCTACTCCGGCTTCTATGCCGCGCTCAAGCACATTGCCGATCAGTTTGGCGGCAACATTCCCACTGTGAGCGGCGATGGAGGGCCTTATTGGGAGGACGGTATTGCGGCGAGCGCGCGCTATGCAGCCATGGAACGCGGAAACGAGAGCCGTGCGCCTTCGGCGGAGAAACTGTCTACGCTCACCTCGATGATAAGTCCGCGCCTGGCAGCCGATAAGTTGGACCTCGATCGCATGTGGACCGACATTGTGCTGATGGATGAGCACACCTGGGACTCCCATGACGCCTACTCCGATCCGAGCAGTGAAGAAACGGCACGGCAGTCGAAGGTCAAGGAAATGTATGCCATCAATGCGCGCCAGATCACAGACTACGTTGCCCGCAACAGCATGGCTGAGCTTGCCAACGCCATTCCAGCCGGGCGCGGCAGCCTGATTGTCTTTAATACGCTTAACTGGAAGAGGAGCGCGCTGGCTTCATTCGATCTCCAGAAAGGACGGGAGATTGTCGATCCTGCGACTGGCGCTGTTGTTCCAGTGGAAGTGGTGCGTGAAAGCGAGAATCTGCTTCGCGTGCGTTTCCTGGCCACAGGCGTTCCGGCGTTTGGTTACAAGGTCTATAAGCTTGTGCCATCAAAGGCGCCGGTGCCTGCAGAGGCGACGAAACGAACAAATACGATCGAGAACCGCTACTATCGCGTAGAGCTTGATCCTGCCAGCGGCGCGGTACGCGGTATCTATGACAAGCAGCTTAAGCGCGAACTCGTCAATCAGCAGAGCCCCTACCGCTTCGGCCAGTATCTCTATGTCTCCGGCGGCGACCAGCGACCGAACACGCTGCTGCAGTATCGGACGTTGGAACTCGAACCAACGCTGCAAGTCAATGGAGCGCGCGGCGGCCATCTGATTTCCGTCACGCGAACGCCGTATGGATGGCTCGCGCGCATGGAGTCTACGGATACAAACACGCCTGCCGTCAACACAGAGATTCGTCTCTTCGATGATGCAAAGAAGATTGAATTTATAGAGGACATTGACAAGAAGGCGGTGCGAACCCGCGAAGCGGTTTACTTCGCTTTTCCCTTCGCAATGGATCAGCCGCGATTCCAGTACGAGATTCAAAATGGCGTCGTTGATCCGGCAAAGAACATGTATCCCGGCGCGGGCCACGAGTGGTTCTCCGTGCAGCACTGGGTATCGGTTGAGCAGAATCAACGATCAGCCACTGTGATGCCGCTGGACGCGCCACTCGTAACACTCGGCGACATCTATCGCGGAGCATGGCCCGCGCAGTTCGGGCACAGGCCGGGCACGATCTTTTCTTACGCAATGAATAACTATTGGAGTACGAATTATAACGCTGAACAGAGCGGTCATCTGCGGCTCCGCTATCTGATTACAAGCGCGGCATCCACAGATGCTGCGGCGCTGAGCCGGATGGGCTGGGATGAAGCCACGCCGCTCGAACTCGACCTGGTTACCAGACAGGACAAGGCGCTTCCTCCTCCGGCTCATGCAGGCGTGATCGAGGCTAGTTACCTGAATCTCAACGATCCTGATCTTTTGGTGGAAGACTGGAAGCCGGCGGAAGATGGAAACGGCACGATCCTTCGCCTGCTGGATCTTGGCGGTGCGAAGCGGAAAGTGAATGTGCAAACTCCGCTCCTCGATCTTCAGGAAGCAATCGAAACCGACGCGGTGGAGCGCGACCAGAAAGAGTTACAGCGGATTGGCCCCCATGCCTTCGAAGTGACCATTCATCCACACCAGATTGTTACAGTGAGGCTCGTAGGCAAGATTGCGCCTCATCAGTCCGGCAGGTAAGGGCATTCGCGCTAAGGTGGCCTTACCAGCTTGAGAGAAGCGCAGTTTGCGTGAGGCACTGTGCGTCGCCGACATCGCCGGATGGAATGCCGCTTCCTCTTGTCCCGGCTGCCAGCCTGACGGTGATTTAGGATCATCTACATGGCCCAGAACGATAAGATCCGGCTGATGACGAAGGTTGCGCGCATGTATTATGCACAATCCATTCGACAGTCGGAGATTACCGAGCGGCTTAACATCCATCAGTCCACGGTATCGCGCCTTTTGAAGAAGGCTTACGAGGCGGGGATCATTCGCATCAGCGTGACCGTACCAAGCGGCATTCACGCCGATCTCGAAGAGGCGCTGGAGTCGCGTTTTGGCCTGCGCGAGGCGGTGGTCGTCGATTCCGTGACCAACGATGAAAGGCAGATCGTGCGCGACATCGGCGGCGCGGGCGCCTATTTTATGGAGTTGGCCATTAAGCCGGGAGAAGTGATTGGGATCTCGTCGTGGAGCGCTTCCCTGTTGGAGATGATCAACGCCATGCATCCCACCAAGACGGGAAGCGCCAACAAGGTTGTGCAGATCCTTGGCGGCCTGGGAAATCCCGCAGCCCAGACCCATGCCACGCACCTGACGCAGCGGCTGGCGCATCTGATTGGCGGCGAAGCTGTCCTGCTCCCCGTTCCGGGAATTACCACCTCGACTGAGGCCAGGAAGGTCCTGCTGAAAGAGAGCTACGTGCGCACGGCGATGGATCTCTTTGATCGCATGGACATGGTGCTGGTTGGCATCGGCGCGGTTGAGCCATCGCGCCTGCTGGCGAGCAGCGGCAACGTCTTTTCCTCACAGGAGTTGAACCAGCTGCGCAAACACGGCGCGGTGGGCGACATCTGCCTGCAGTTTTTTGATGCCACGGGAACGCCGGTGCGCACCCAGCTTACAGAGCGCGTGATCGGCATGTCGCTGCCGCAGATCAGGAAGGCAAAACGAGTGATTGCGCTGGCTGGCGGAAAGCGCAAAGTAGACGCGATCCTCGGCGCGCTCAACGGCAGGTGGATCAATGTTCTGATTACCGATCGATGGACCGCAAAAGCGGTGCTCGACCGCGCGGCAGGATGACCTGCTCCGCTGAAATCTTTGAGGCAGGCTAAATATGCATATTTATGCAACCTTGCATTTTCTCCTGCAAAAGGTGTCCCGGCTCGTGTAAAAGATAGTTTTGGAGTGGGTCGATCAAGACCGGAATTCAGTGATGACGGATTTCACCGGGAAGCAGGAGCTTTCGGGCCTCAAGGAGCGACTGCGCAAGTCTGCGGGCAACGTGCGGGCGCGCGCTTTACAGATGGTCTACCATGCGAAGCTTGGCCATCCGGGTGGAGATCTGTCTTCCGCCGATATTCTTACGACGCTCTATCTCGCTGTTCTGAGGATCGAGCCCGGCAATCCTTCGTGGCCGGAGCGGGATCGCTTCATCCTGAGCAAAGGGCATTGCTCGGCTGCGCTCTATGCAACGCTGGCGGAGGCCGGCATTCTTGATGAGCAGGCGCTGCAGACCTTCATGGAGCCGCTTTCGCTGCTCAACGGACATCCCGATCGCAACAAGGTAAAGGGCGTAGAAGCCAACACCGGACCGCTTGGACATGGGCTTCCCATCGCCACGGGGTGCGCGCTGGCAGCGAAGATGCAGAAGGCTTCCTGGCGCACGTTTGTCCTCACGGGCGACGGGGAGGTGCAGGAAGGCAGCAACTGGGAAGCTGCACTTTGCGCGGCGCATTACGGGCTCGATAACCTTACGCTCATCATCGATCGCAACCGCATTCAGCAGGGCGATTTTACCGAGACGATTTTGAAGCTCGATCCGCTGGCGGAGAAGTGGCGCGCATTCGGCTGGTATGTGGTGGAAGTGAACGGCCACGACTATGATGATCTGCTGCGCGTTTTGAGCGCGGTCCCACATGAGAAAGGGAAGCCGACCTGCGTCATCGCAAATACAATCAAAGGCCGCGGGGTTTCATTCATGGAAAACAAACCGCAGTGGCATCATCGCGTTCCCCTGGAAAGTGAGTTGGCCGCGGCGTTGGCAGAGTTAGAGAAGGATGAGCCATGAGCGAAGGTGCATCCGCAATCGAAACATTTGACTGCCGTAACGCGTTCGCTTCCACGCTGGAAGAAATGGCCGCGCGAGACCCGCGCGTCTGCGCGGTGGTCAACGATTCCATCGGCTCGACCAAGCTGAAGGGCTTCCGCGATCGATTCCCGGAGCGCTTCGTAAATGTCGGCATCGCCGAGCAGAACATGGTGGGCACAAGTGCAGGGCTGGCCACGGGAGGCATGATCCCGTTCTGCTGCGGCGCCTCGTGTTTCCTCACGGCGCGTTCAATGGAGCAGGTCAAGGTCGATCTCGGCTACGCAAAGAACAACGTGAAGCTATGCGGCATGTCGAGCGGCATGGCCTACGGCGAGCTGGGGCCGACGCATCACTCGATCGAAGACCTGGCCTGGACGCGGGTGATTCCGAACCTGACGGTGATTGTGCCGGCTGATCCAGTTGAGACGCGCGCTGCTCTGCTGTGGGCAAAGGATCACGTCGGCCCCGTATTTCTGAGGCTGAGCCGCATGCCGGTGCCGAAGCTATTGCTGGACAACCATGTATTCCTCCCGGGCAAGGCTGCGACACTGCGCGATGGTGACGAGATCGCGATCATTGCGAACGGCGTGATGGTAGCGCGGGCGTTGGACGCCGCGGAACGGCTGCACGCGCGTGGCGTCGAAGCGCGTGTAATCAACATGGCGAGCATGAGCCCCATCGATCGCGATGCTGTGCTTCGTGCCGCTCAGGAGACGCGCGGCATTGTCACGGCGGAAGAAGCGTCGATCTACGGCGGGCTTGGCGGCGCGGTTGCTGAGATTGTCGCCGAGGAGCATCCCGTACGCGTGAAGCGACTCGGTGTTCCCGGCGTCTTTGCGCCGACCGGCAGCGCGGAGTTTCTACTGGAGCACTTTGGGCTCACGGCGGCAGGCATCGAAACGGCGGCAATCGATCTGCTCGATAAGGAGACGACGCAATGAAGCGCGCCTGCATTCTCGCTGTCGACCAGGGCACGACGAACACAAAGGCTCTGTTGTTCGATAGTGAAGGCATGGCGATCTCTCGAGCTTCCGCGCCGGTTACGCTACTGCAGCCGATGCCCGGCTACGTGGAGCAGGACCCGCTGGAGCTGTGGCAGTCGGTTCGGCAGGTGATGAGCGAATGCGCGCATCAGGCAGTGTCTTTGAATGTTTCGATCGCAGGAATTGCCATCACCAATCAGCGTGAAACAGTAGTGGTTTGGCGGCCTGGCGCGGCGGCGAGCGTAGCAGCGGGCGAACCGGTGAGCAATGCCATCTCCTGGCAGTGCCGTCGATCAGCGCCGGTTTGCGAACGGATTCGTGACAAGGCTTCTTCCATTCAGGCCATCACCGGGTTGCCGCTAGACCCTTTGTTGAGCGCAACCAAGTGGGCGTGGATTCTGGAGCAAAAAGAGGAGTTGCGCTCGCTCGATGCGGCCGGAGAACTTCGCCTGGGAACGGTGGACTCGTGGCTGCTCTACAACCTGACCGGCGGCAGGGTGCATGCAACCGACCACACCAATGCGTCGCGGACTGCGCTGCTCGGCCTTGAATCTCTGGAATGGGACAAGACGCTGCTGGATATTTTCGGCATTGCGCGAGCGGCACTGCCCCAGGTGCGGCCGTCGTCGAGCATCTTCGGCGAGTGCAAGGCGATTTCCGAGTTGAACGGCATTCCGATTGTGTCAATGATCGGAGACTCGCATGCCGCGCTGGTGGGCCACGGATCGCCGGCGCCGGGAACCGTCAAGGCGACCTATGGAACGGGATCGTCTCTGATGATGCTGACGCCGGAGCTTCCGGGTCCCACCGCGTCGCTGGCGCGCACCGTAGCGTGGTCGGCGCCGGATGAGGTGCGCTATGCTCTGGAAGGCAATATCGCCATGAGCGGCGCGGCTGTTCAGTGGGTGGGTGAGTTTCTGGGCCTGGCGAATCCAGTTGAAGACGCGGTGAGGCTGGCCGCGACGGTGCCGGACGCAGGTGGTCTTCTGCTGGTTCCCGCCATGCTGGGGCTCGGCGCACCTTACTGGGATGCGGCGGCGCGTGGCCTGGTAGCGAATCTTGAACGCTCACACACCGCGGCACATCTGGCGCGGGCTGCTCTTGACGCGATTGCAATGCAAGTGGCTGATGTGCTCGAAGCCATGGAGCAAGCCGCTGCGGTCCAGGCTCCCGTTCTGCAGGCCGATGGCGGCGCCACGCGCAATGACGCGCTGATGCAGATGCAGGCTGATGTCATCGGCCGCACGGTGCGGCGCGCGGCGCAAGAGGATCTTTCCGCCCGCGGCGCTGCCCTGCTCGGCGGGGTTACTTTGGGTTGGTGGAAATCCTCAAATGAGTTTGCCACGTTACCGCGGAATTCAAGCCACTTCGAGCCGTACATGACTCGCGAACAGCGCGACCGGTTGCGCCGCGCATGGCGGCAGGCGGTTCGCCGCGCACGGCTGGCGAACGGCGATGCGGAGGAGGGCCGGTCTCTGCCGGTGATGAAGGGAGCCTCGGAATGGTGATCGTTCACAGCTATCCGGCGGCTGTACTGCTCTGCGTGCTTACCATGATCTGCTGGGGATCGTGGGCCAATACGCAGAAGCTGGCGGCGCGCACCTGGCGCTTCGAACTATATTATTGGGACTTAGATCGGAA
>JAJZVZ010000265.1 GCA_021846945.1 Acidobacteriota bacterium
CGCCTTGAAGGTCCAGCAATGGTGCCGCCGCGCCCGGTTCCACCGGCACCGCATCGTTGTTGCCGCCCGTGCGGTCCCCGCTTGAGGAGCGGCGGTTTTTGTAGCTGCGCAGGCGGGCCATCGCCAGATACTGCTCCGGTGCCTCCGGATCAGCGGCCGCGCCCCCCATAGGCGGCGTGGCGGCCATGGCACTGGCCGCACCTGCTCCAAGCAAAGCGGCTGCTGAGACACCAGTGGCCGAGGCCATGGCGCCCAGCAATCTGCGCCGTGCACGAAAACTCTCATTGGCGTCGAAAGGATGCATTAGGGACTCCTCCATGATTGTCAGATCGTAACAGTGTCGTATTGTAATTGCCGACGGAGAGCCTCGTGCGAAAATGGGCGGCCAAGCCCGCTGATCCTGCCGGTGTTCGCGCAAGGCAGCCTTTCCTGTTATGGTCAGGAAGGCAGCTAAAATGAATCCCCCTCCTTAGGAACCGGCGGGCATGTGGAAGCGTTGGCGAATCCGGATACTCTTGTTTTTGGCCGTCCTTGGCCCCGGAATCATCACCGCCAACGTAGATAACGACTCCGGCGGGATTCTGACTTACTCCCAGGCAGGAGCGCAGTACGGCTACACGCTTCTGTGGACCATGCTTCCCATCACCATCGCCCTGATCGTGGTGCAGGAAATGTGTGCGCGCATGGGAGTGGTCACCGGCAAAGGGCTCAGCGACCTCATCCGCGAAGAATTTGGCCTGCGCATTACCTTCGTGCTGATGGTGTTGCTGGTGGTAGTGAATTACACCAACGTCGTCACCGAGTTCATCGGCATCGCCGGCTCGCTGCACCTGTTCCACGTCTCCAAATTCATTTCCGTGCCCCTCTGCGCGGTGCTGGTGTGGTTTCTGGTCTTTCGCGGCGACTACAAGAGCACAGAAAAGATCTTTCTGCTTGCTTCGCTCGTATACATCTCTTACATCTTCGCCGGCGTGCTTTCGCAGCCAAGCTGGCACGATGCGCTGTGGGCCACGGTGAAACTGCCTTCAGAGAGAGTCTGGCGCGACAAGGCATATATCTACATGGCCATCGGCATCGTGGGCACCACCATCGCCCCCTGGATGCAGTTCTACCTGCAGTCCTCGATCGTGGAAAAGGGCATCCGCGTGAAGGATTATTCAGCCTCGCGCCTCGACGTGATCGTTGGCAGCTTCTTTACCGACCTGGTGGCGTGGTTCATCGTGGTGGCCTGCGCGGCTACGCTTTACGTGCATGGCATGGGCGCCATCCAGGTGGCATCGGACGCAGCCGAGGCCATGCGTCCACTGGCGGGCGATTACGCCTTCATCCTCTTCGCCTTTGGTCTCTTCAATGCCTCCATCTTCGCGGCCTCCATCCTGCCGCTCTCCACGGCCTACACCGTCTGCGAAGGCCTGGGCTTCGAATCCGGCGTGGACAAGAACTTCAAAGAGGCGCCGTTCTTCTACTGGCTGTATACGTTGCTGGTCGCCGGCGGGGCCATCACCGTTCTGGTTCTGCCCGATTCACAATTGATCAACGTCGCCATCCTCTCGCAGGTGCTCAACGGCATTCTGCTGCCGGTGGTGATCATCCTCATGCTGCTGCTGATTAACCGCAGCGACTTGATGGGCGAATACAAGAACTCGCGGCTTTGGAACCTGATCGCCTGGAGCACCAGCCTCATCGTGATCGGCATGACGCTGGTGATGCTCTGGGGCATGATGCCGGGACATTGAAGCAGCAGAGCGAGCTGCGCTACAGTAGCTTGCCGGCCGCCAGATCCCGAATCAATCCGCGGTCCGCGGCCAGAAAATCATACTCCGGCAGGTCTTCCAGCCTGACCCATCGCAATTGGTGATAGATGTGATTCTCAATTTCGCCGGTGAACTCGCGCACCGCAAAGAACTGCAAGTCCACAGCGCCGCCATGACGGTAATTGTGGCGGATGCGGACGACCGAAGCGCCAATGGTGGCCCGGATGCCCAGTTCCTCGTTTAGCTCGCGGGCCAGTGCCTCCTCTGGGCTCTCGCCCGGCTCGATCTTGCCCCCGGGAAACTCCCACTGCAGCGCCATGGGCTGATCGGGACGGCGTTGGCCGATCAGCAGTTCATTGCCGCGCACAATGAGCGCCGCCGCCACAAAGCGCAGAGCAGGACCAGCGGAACGCGGTTTGAGATTGGTCTGGGAAGCTTCCACAGATTTAGTGTAAGGCACAGGCTTACAGACCTGTCGGAGCCAAAGGCCGCTTGTGACGAGAGGTGCTGCGCATGCCCTGAAGCGGCGCAATTTACACTTATTCCCCATCCACCTGCGCGGGAACGCCCTCGGCAGCCCGCGGCCGGAAGTATCTCCAACCCCGCTTTGCCGCAGCCTGCAGCAGCGCCGGCGACGGATTCACCGGGAAAGGATGCCGCGCAATCTCCAGCATCGCAAGGTCGTGAATCGAGTTGCCAAAGACCGCGTCGGGATTCGGAAGCCCTGCCCGCCTGAGCGCTACGGCCTTGCCTTCGCCCGTGGGAACCGCGACCAGTTCGCTGGTGATGATCTGATCCGTCACGCGCACTTCGGCCGCCAGCACCCGCTCCTCGGGAATGCCGAAGCCGCGCACTCCCTCGGCGACCACCCAGCGGTTGGTGGAGCTTACGGCCCAGAGCTCAACGCCGGCTTTGCGCAAAGCCTCAACCACCGCCGCCACATCCTCAAAGATGTGACCGCGGACAAACTCCTCCACATAACGCGCGGCGGCGGCGCGTAGCTCCTGATCGCGAAGGCCCGCATACATCTGCACCATCTCGCCGCAAATGACTTCTTCGCTGACCTGTCCAGCCCGGTAGGCGCGATGGCGGTTGTCGATCCAATCGCTCGTGGAGCGGGACACCAGTCCCTCTTCGAGCGACCAGGCCATAAATCCATAACCCGAGTCGCCACCCCACAACGTTCCGTCGCAATCAAAAACCGCAACTCCGGGTTTGCTGTCGAAAACCGCCCGCTCAAACTCCTCGGCGGTCCACTTGGAAAATTCAATCTGCGTTGGCGTCAAACGTTCCTCTATTCTGCTCGAAACTTCTCTCTATTCTATTTTCGTCTAAACCGGCCCATCTTTGCACGTGAAGGTTTGGAGAAGATTCGGGCGGAAACAATTGGGAATGGCTCCTTACCGCTCTTCCGGGGCAAATGGACAGTCCATGTCGTCATTTGGTAGCGTTGCCTGAAGACATGACTTGGAGGCGGTACGCGAAGAAAGCGCTGAGAGGGCATTCCTTGCTCCACCTGCTCTCAGGCTCCCTCCACGAATCGTCCGCCCGCTGAATCCAGGGGACGCGCTGAAATGACCGGATCCGTGAATCTGCGCTATGTCACCTTCCTGGGCTGCACTGCGGCGCTGGGCGGACTGCTCTTCGGCTTTGACGTGGCCATCATTACCGGCGCGGGCCCGTTTCTGATCCGGCACTTCGCGCTTGGCGACATCAGCCTGGGATGGGCCTTCAGCTCGCTGCTGTTTGGTTGCGTGCTGGGTTCCTTCCTGGCCGGCAGAACCACGGACCGCCTCGGCCGCAAACGCATGCTGGCCTGGGTGGCGCTGCTCTTTGTGGCAACCTCGATCGCCACTGCCCTGGCTCCGAGCTTCCAGTTTTTTATCATCGCCCGCTTTGTTGGTGGTCTGGCCGTGGGCGGCGCTTCCCTGCTCTCGCCCATGTACGTCTCTGAGGTTTCTCCTCCCAGCATCCGCGGTCGCATGGGAACCCTCTACCAGTTGTCCATCACCATGGGCATTTTGATCTCCTACTGCATCAATTACCTGCTCCGCAACACCGGCTCGAATAACTGGCGTTGGATGTTTTTGACCGGCGTGATCCCTTCGGCATTATTCTTCATCCTGATTGCGCTTGCGCCGGAGACGCCGCGCTTTCTGGTCCGCGTGGGCAGGATGCGGGAGGCCTTGCTGCTGCTGGAGCGGATTGCCGGCGCCGAGGAGGCTCACGGCGAAGTCGCCGCGATTGCCGAAACCCTGCACGGCGAGCACGAGAGCTGGCAGGATCTGATGCGGCCGGGCGTACGGCGCGCGCTCGTCGTCAGCGCATGCCTGGCCATCCTTATTCACGTTTCGGGCGTGAATACCATCATCGATTACGCCCCGTCGATCTTTCAGTCCGCCGGCTGGAAGGTGGACGGAGCCCTGCTTTCCACGTTTCTGGTCGGCGTGGTCAATGTTGTCTTTACGCTCGTGGCCTTCTGGGTGATCGACAGATATGGGCGCAAGCCGCTCTACATTGTTGGCTCGACCGGAATGGCGCTTACCCTCGCCGGGCTGCTCATCACCGTCTTGGCCGGGCGCTTTCATGGCCCTCTCGTCCTCGTGCTCATCCTGACCTATCTGGCCTTCTTTTCCGCCTGTGTCGGCCCGGTCTTCTGGACCCTGGTGCCGGAGATCTTCCCCAACGACGTGCGCGGCCTTGCCATGACCGTCCCCGTGCTTACGCAGTGGATCGCCAACGCAATGGTCGTGTTGCTCTTCCCGTTTGCGTTTCACCAGATCGGCAAGGAGGCCACCTTCGCATTCCTTGGGCTGATGTCGCTCACGCAGGCGATCTTCACCTGGCGGATGGTGCCGGAAACCAAAAACAAGCCGCTCGAAGAGATCGAACAGTACTGGCTCGATGCCGTACGCGCCCGCTCTACTCAACCGGTCTGAAGCGCTTGATGCGCATTCCGACTTGCCCAAGCCTGCGGCTAACACAGAACCTGCTGTAGTTGAGCAATCGAGTATTGCTGATGTTGATTCCTTGATGAAACAGGTACGGTAACCTGTTCGGCGGACGCGAGAACGGTTATAAGACGCGGATAATCAACTGTGTGAACGATACGCGCAATCTTTCGCTCTTAAAGGATTACCAGACGTATCTCCAGGTCGAAAAAGGGCTGCGGCCTCTTACCTGCGAAGCCTATGACAGCGACCTTAAGACATTTGCCGAGTTTCTGGAGGAGCGCAATACCGTCCTGTTGAAGGCCGGGCACGACGATGTGGCGGCATTTCTGGAGCATCTGCGCGCCCACGGTGTGGACTCGCGCTCGTCCGCGCGCAAGCTGAGCTGTCTGCGCGGATTCTACAAGTGGCTGCTGCTGGACCGCCGCATTCACCACGATCCCACTGTC
>JAJZVZ010000266.1 GCA_021846945.1 Acidobacteriota bacterium
GCGCGTGCCCACCCCCGCCGTGCCCACACCACGCGCCGTGCTCAGGGGCCTCGACACGCTCCGCGCCCGCCTGCCCAAATTCGACCGCGTCTCCGTAGGCTTCCCCGGCGTCATCAAGCACGGAGTCACCTACACCGCCGTCAACCTTCATCCCGCCTGGATGGAGTTTCATCTTCAGCAGGAGCTCGCCCAGCGTTGGAAGAAGCCGGTCCGCGCCGCCAACGACGCCGACGTGCAGGGCTTCGCCGTGATTCACGGTCACGGCGTCGAATTGGTCCTCACGCTCGGCACTGGCGTCGGTTCGGCGCTCTTCACCGACGGCCGCCTCTGCCCTGGTCTTGAGCTTGGCCACCACCCGTGGAAAAAGATGACCTACGAGGACTACCTCGGCCGCCGCGGCCTAGATGCTTTTGGAAAAAAGCATTGGAACAAGCACCTCCAGGAAGCCATCGAGCAGACTGAGAAGCTCTTCAACTGGGACCACCTCTACATCGGCGGCGGCAACGCCAAGAAGATCGAATTCGAGCTGCCCCAAAACGTCCGCATCGTCTCCAATGAAGCCGGCATCTTCGGCGGCGTCGCCCTCTGGCGAGACTAGGTTCGCGAATAAGTAGCACTGGGTACCGCATCCTTGGAGTACCTGCATCGTGCTATGCGTGGGATGGCGAGACGATCCCCAGGTACAACGAGGGCGATCATTGCAGTTTCTGGCGCGTCGGCCAAGTCGTGGGATTCTTGTCATGACAACCACCCTGCTCACCCAAATCATGGGACTCGTGTGAGTTGAAACTCGATCCGTCCGCCGCTGCTCCTCCACCCAAACCCATTCATGGCGAAAAGGCTGTGGCGAAAGGGGTACACCTTTGACCGCCGTCCAGTACTGAGTGGGATCAGCGAATTACTTGCCTGTACTGGTGGCGTCCATTCCGTCAGGTACGGCATGCCGGCCAGGATGCAGACAATCGCCGCGGCGACCTGGTCCGGAGACGCCACCTATTTACGAATAAGCTTCTAGAGTCGCCTTTCGATGTTTTAAATCAATTGCTTCAGCAGAGTGGCCCGTGCCACACTTAAACACAACCCATTCAATTTGGAGAGGGCAGACGTGTATGCAAGTCTCTGCCCCGTTTGAGGGCCAAGGAGAAATTCATGCGCAAAGGCGTTCTCGCGTTTCTATTCCTGATCTTCTGTCCGTGGCTCATTGCCCAGCAGACGATGAACAACGATGCCGTTATCAAGCTGGTGAAGGCTGGCCTCTCCGATACGGTCATCGTTTCTACCATCAACGCATCGCCGGGTGCCTATGACACCACGGCAAACGGGCTGATAGCCCTGAAGCAGGCGGGCGTAAGTGATAAGGTGATCGCGGCGGTGGTGGCAAAGGCCGCAGGTCCCGCCGCACTTGCCGCGCCTGCCGCCGCGCCTGCCGCCGCACCTGCCGCGTACTCGCCCTTTGCCGCGGGCGTTGCCTCTGTCTCCTACGAGCAGAGCAATCAATGGACCGAGATGGACCCTGAGAGATACTCAATCAAGACTGGCGGTCTCTTGAAGAGCCTGGCCACTGGAGGGATGAGGATGGCCGACATCAACGGCCATATCTCGGGGAAGGCGAGCAAGTTGGCAGTGAAGACGCCAATTACATTTCATCTTTCTCTTCCGCCGGGAACCCCGATCGACGATTGCCAATTGCTCAAGCTTCACGTGAATAAAAACAACAGGGAATTCCGTGCAGCCGGCGGAGGATACCTGCATGTATCCACCGATAGTGCCAAAGACGCTGTTCCTATCAGTCCAAAGAAGGTTGCGCCTCAAGCGTACGAAGTCACTCTCCCCGCGGGCACCGCAGCGGGGGAATATGGCTTTCTGGTGGGACAACCCGACCAAATCTATACCTTTAGCGTTTCGGCTCAATAGCGTTCGCCGGGGTCCGGGCATCTCATGTTCCTCCGCTACGCCTGCCCGCCGTGGCGGAGCGGATGGACATGGGGGCACCGAATTCATTGTCCGACACACTTCCCGTGCTATCGTGGATGGAATTGCCTGGGGGCATTTCAAAATGCGTGAGCTTCGTGGTTGGTTACTATGCGGGGTAGCCGTTTGTGTGTTGGCCCAAGGCTGCATTCTGTTCGCAGCGCCTCCGCAACCGAAGGTGAAGACAGCGCAAGGAGAGGCGGCCGGCAAGTGGATCGTCGATGGCACGCAGAAGGCTTTCCTTGGGCTTCCGTATGCTGCGCCTCCCATCGGCGAACTTCGCTGGAAGGCTCCGCAGCCGCCGGCGCGGTGGAAGGGAGTGCGCGACGCCACCCGGTTCGCTGGCCGCTGCGAACAGTGGCACATCTGGAACGACTACATCTTTCTCGATCCCGGCCCAACGGAAGATTGTTTATACCTGAACGTCTATGTTCCCGCGTCCGCCCGTCGAGCAAGCAAACTGCCCGTCATGGTTTGGATTCACGGAGGAGGGTTCCTTGCCGGCGCCAGCTCTGAACCCCGCTATACAAATTCAGCGCTCGTCTCCAAGGGCGTCATTCTGGTCACCATCAATTACCGGCTCGGTGTCTTCGGCTTTCTGGCCAACGAAGATCTCGCCAGGGAAGGCGGCGGCCATGCCGGCAACTACGGTCTGATGGATATGGTGGCGGCGTTGCGATGGGTGAAGGCCAACATCGCAGCCTTCGGCGGCGACCCCGGCAACGTGACCATCTTTGGAGAAAGCGCCGGATCGTTCGCCGTGAGTGCGCTTATGGCTGCTCCCGAGGCCCGGGGACTCTTTGCAAGAGCGATCGGCGAGAGCGGCGCATTCTTCGGCAGCGTAATCCCCATGTCCTCCATTGCCGAACGGGCGCGCCGCGATCAGGCATGGGTCGATTCGCTTGGCGTGAAGAACCTGACCGAGCTGCGCAAAATGCCCGCCAGCAAGCTGCTGGAAGCTGCGCAAAAGAGCCGCTCCATGTATTTCTCGCCCGTGGTCGACGGCGAGTTCCTAACGGAGCCGGTTCCTGAGACCTATGCCGCCGGCCAGGAGGCCCACATACCGGTCATTATCGGCTGGAACCGCGACGAGCGCGCCGGCACGCTTTCCAGGGGGATGACGGCAAGCAAGTGGAAGGCATTCGCCGAAGAGCAGTACGGAAAGCAGGCCGGGCAGTTTCTCGCAGCGTTTCCGGCTGACAGCGATGCGCAGGCAATGCGGTCAGCCGACCAGTACACCACTGAGAATTTCATTGCCCTGGGTGCTTGGAGATGGGTGGAGGCTCAGGCCGGCACGGGTCGCGCGCCGGTCTATCGCTACCGCTTTGACCGTCCAGCGCCGCCCGAGGCAAACCATCCCCAGGGTATATACGCTTTCCACTCCGATGAACTCGAATATGTCTTCGGGACGCTTGATGTTCGGCACGGAGCCACCTGGCAGCCGGAAGATCGCACGTTGAGCGAGCAGATCGTGAGTTACTGGACGAACTTCGCCCGCACCGGCGATCCCAACGGAAAAGGCCTTCCAGATTGGCCTCGTTTCGACACGGACAAGGAGTTGATTCACTTCAATACTCCCATCACCACAAGTCGAGACAAGAACAGCAGGCAATTCGAATTTCTCGTTAAGTACGGCGCGGCGTCGCACTGACGCTGGGCGCCTCATGCTGCTGGGGGCACCCGTCAATGCAAACGACGCGAGTTGTGAGGGAGAAATTTTGCAGGGGCTGCCGCCCTCACTCATTTTGCGGTGTTTATGGCTGGTTGAAGTTCCGCACGCGGCAGGCAGGCGTGCCCTGTTACAAGACCGCGCTCGCATCGAGCTTCCGGTAAGCCACTAAAGCCAGAGGACCGCATGGCTCGCGCAGGTATCCGCAGAAGCCTGCTCGGTGAGCGTCTCAGCCAGCTCGAAGCCGTGGCGGGCAAAATAATAGGCCGCGCCGTGAACGCGCTCCTGCAAAGTCCCGCCGGGAAACAGCGCCTGGCAGATGGATTCGGCATGGCGGCGCAGCGAGGTTTCGCGCTGCAGTTGGAAGTTGGCCGCCAGCCGGCGCAAGCGGTTCATCTGGTAGCGCATCTTGCTGGCCGCAGTCTGACCGGCACGGCCCAGGCCGGCGTCCTGCGCCTGCATCCATTCGAGCAGAGGCGTCAGTTCCGCATCGAGGGCTCCGCCAGCCGCGGCAATCTTCTTCTTCGCCTCCGGCGGCATGGCGCGGGCTGCCAGAATCTGTGTCAGCGAGTCCTGGTTCTCTGCAAAGATGCGTTCCGGCGTAAGCTCGTGGCGGGCCAGCAGCTCCGCCACCGCCGGCTCAATCAGCGTGGCTGAAAAGCGCGGCTGCACCGGCGTGGCCCGGCCCAGAATGTGCTCATAAACCACGCCGGACTGGGCAAAGTAAGCCACCTCTGCTGGTCCGCCGATTACCAGCGATGTGGAGAGCAGAAAATCCTGAAAGACCGGCCGCAGTAGCGCCGAGGGTGAGATACGTTCGGGCTCCGCGTCCAGAATGCCCAGCAGATCGCCGGTCGAGTAGCTTTGCCGCCCAGCCTGCCAGATTCCATTGGGCTCGGCAGCGCTGGGGGCGATGCGCTTGAGGGCCAGCCGCGCGCCGGTGTTCGCGTCAACGAGGAAGAGCGTGCTGGATTGCGGAGTAACAGCCACCTGGGTGTGATATCGGGCGGCGGCAAGGGCGCCGTTGCGATCGATAAGAGCGGCGTGCAACTCGTCGGCGCGCTCCAGCGCGGCGCGCAGCACAGGCGCGCCCATGCGGTGAAATGCTCGGCTGCTGTCAGCCAGCACCATCAGGCCCTGCGCGGCAAAGGTCTTCGCGTAAAACTCGGCAAATGCCTGGGCGAAGGTGCGGCCCGGCTTGTAGGCCGCGGCCAGCGCCTCCATGGCGTCGGAATAGCCCAGGAGCTCCCAGGCCTGCTCGATCAGCGGCGTGATGGACTCATCGATGATCAGGCCGCCCACGGGGCGCGCAGGTGGAGGATCCGCCGCGCCGGTTGCCGGGGAATAGACCAGCTTACGCAACTCGCGCCGCGCCGGAAAGGTGACGTGGTTGATCTCGGCGAAGTCATGATCCTCGCTGGCCAGCCAGAAGATGGCGGCGTGGGGCTGGCCGGCCGCCGTGGCCTGACGGGC
>JAJZVZ010000267.1 GCA_021846945.1 Acidobacteriota bacterium
AAAGACCATCGATCAACCCAGCGATTGATCCGGTGATCAATCCCCACATTTGCTGAAAACCAGCCTGACTATATTGCGTATGAAGGTCACTTGCCCAATTCTCAAAGAGGCTGCCCGCACCTGAAGCGTTGCTAATCCAGTTTCCGGCGTTCACGAATCCCTGATTGATCGCACTAAAGACCGTTGCGTAATTCATGACGAGTATGGCAGTGACCACGTACTTGATCAGACTTGTGCCGAGACTGCGAACGTCTCCCCCATGAAGCACGGACTGGTAGACCTGCCATAAGAAGCCGACGAGCAGTACCACATAGGCCACGGTCTGCATTCCCGACGTGATTCCGCTTGAGTCGATGCCAGACCTTGCCTGCGTCAGGAAACGCTCAAAGAGATTCAGCTGCGTCGACTGGAATAACGCAAGCGCCACCTCGGGATGGAAGTTGCCGTATATCACTCATCTCACCTGTTGGTCAGGGCACCATTGATCAGACTGTTGTTATTGGTGTTATCGGAAGTGGCCAGTTTGGCAATCTTGCTTTGGTTCGCAAGATCGATCCCGCGAGTCCGCATCAGTTCTGCCAGGGCTGCCTGCGTATAGGCGTTGGCGCGCACAACCCAAACATCGGCTTCGGCTTCAAGGATGGGAGCACTGCCAGGAGCTGCCTGCGATATCTGCTGCCCCATCTGACTGGCCTCCTTCAACTCCGCGTCCGATAGGGCATCAATTTCGATGGCTCGCTTCATGGCGTCTTGGGCCTGCGCGTCCGTCATATCAGTCATCGTTCGGACCTGCGGAGAAGCCGCATTCTGGGCCATCACGACGCCATACACGTTCTGGAATTGCCCGGAGAGGTTCGGCACGTTGGCCGCATTGCGTGACAGCAGGAGCGATTCGAGGCTCTGGGATTGTGGCAGCGTGGCGCTTGAGACATTCACGCGGAACATACTGCTGACGTTGTTGAATTGGCTCTCGAACTGGGTCACCGACGACTTGGCCTGGTTGATCGCAGTGAGTGGATACATTACCTGCTGCTCGTAGCTCGCCACGCTCTGCTCGTATTGATTGATTGTCTTGAGCGGTGTTGCAATGAAGGTATTCATGAGCGACTGCATCTTCGAGAGTGCGGCCAGAATTGCAGCCGTATCGATGCCGAACTGCCCATTCGCCTGGCTGGGGAGGATCGCAAGCACCGCAAGAGCAATAACGGACACCTTCAGAAAACTTGGCCGATACCAGGCCCGGCACTTTTCTTCACGAGCCGGCTCGGCCGGGATCGGAACGATTGCAGGTGCGGAAACGACGCGAGGCTTGCGCCACCGGAAGGGAGAGCGGCGCTGCTTGATTGGATTAAGTTTCGGATCTGCCATGCCTGTCCTCCTTAGCGCGCCGTCAGCGCTCCGGTGATGAGACTGTTGATTCCGCCCGCCGCGGTGGTCCTGCGCTTGACGAGCACATTGTCATGGGCGATGCGGCCGGCTTCCTGACGCAGTTCCGCGGCAAGCATCTTCTGGATATAGGCTTGGCAGCGGAGATTGGCGACCTGGGCCTGGGCTGTCAGAAAGGGGTTGGAGCCCGGAGTGCTGACGGCGACTTGATTTTCCATTTGGTTCGCCGTCTGAAGGATAGTGTCTGCGCCCTGGTCAGCGATCAGCGTGGTCTTGAGGTTCTCCTGACCGAGGGCGTCGTCCACATCCATCATCACGCGATCCTGTGGAGATGCCGCGTTCACCTGAGGTATCGCTCCGTAGTTCGAGGTGAAGCTTGCCTGTAGCGCTGGAATGTTCGAAGACAGCCGGCTGTGAAGAATGCTTTCGAACTGCTGTGGCCCTGGCGTTACCGCACTCACGAAGGATGTGTTGAATATCTGATTCATCTGGCCGCGAAAGCTGTTAATCGAGTTCGCGACAAACCCGCGTGCCTGATTTAGGGACGCCAGAGGCGCCAAGGTTGTCTGATAGAGCTTCTGTGTCTGCTGCATCACTTGATTGATCTGGCTCAGGGAACTGCCAATATCGCTCTGAATTGATTTGAAGATCGGATCGAAGATACCGAGGAACTGCCCGTGTGCGTACTTCGGCACGACAAGGCAGATCTCGAACAGAAGTGCGACAATAAGGAACCTCTTCTTCCAGCGCGAGCGGCCGCGTGACGCGAGCCCATAGGGTTGACCATTGAGGAGCAAATCTGGCTCGGAATTGAGCGTCTCATTCATTGACTGATTGCCTCCTGCATCTCTCCGGAAAGCTCGACGGGTAAGGGCGCAAGCTCCGCCAGACCGCGCGGATACTGCGCTGCGAGTTCCTCGTAAGCCTGAATCAGCGGCAACCTGTGATGCTGGCGCAACCACCACTTACGAAATGCCCGCTCGCGCGCATACGTTGTCGTGATCCAATAGTCGACCGCGCTCGGCACGATTCGGATCGCGTGCGTCGACTCCGCCTTCTCTCCAATCGCAATAAGGAAGTCAGCGCTATGTCCCTTCTTGGGATGGGCAAAGGTCTTGATCTGATTCAGAGCCGTCTCGTTCAGGTGAACTTGCTCGCGAAGCGCCGTCATGTCACCCGGCTGCTTGCCGATGATCTTTGTGGTTGCGTTCTTCACAATGCCTGCGCCGTGCTCGTTTGGCCGGTCGGGTGTGCCAACGAAGTCTTCCGGTGTCTGGCTTATGCCCCAGACGCTCGCATTTCTCTTGCGCGCCGTCCTGAATAGCTGAACGACGACCTCCGCGAGAATCGGGGATTCGAGAAGCGCCCAGCACTCATCGAGCAGCACGATGCTCGGCTGTCCCGTCATCCCCGACGCTCGATACGTTGCTGTATGCGCAATCAGGAGACTCATGGCGCGCTCAAGCCGTGGATCGTCCTTCAGCTTCTCGACATTGAAGTAGAGCCAGGGATTGGTGAGTTCAATGGTCGTTGGCCTGTCGAAGAGACGCGCATACGGTCCCTCGTCAACCCACGCACGAAGCTTCGTGGACGCCATCTGCGCCATTGTGTTGATCTTCTGATTACGATCCCTGTCTTGCCAGTGCGCGAGTTCGGCTGCCAGATCGCCGAAGAGCGGGATCGGATTCGACGTTTTGGCGCTGCAGCGTTTGTAGGTCGCTGCGATCGCGTCTAGCAGCACGCTGTCGAGCAGGTCGATATCGAGGTCCGGCGGGATGTTTTCTCCCAGCATGTGCCGGGTGAGGTTCTTGAGAAACGAGATCTGGTCGTTCGAGGGCCGATCCTCACCCTTCGGCAGATCCCAGGGGTTGATCGTTTGCTCCGAGTCGAGCGACATCTCAATCATCTCGCCGCCCATCAGTTCCACAAGCGGCTGATAGGAATCTCCTCGTTCGAGGATGGAGATAAGCGGATTGGCGCGGGCCGCCATCAACAGCATCTGCTGCGCGGCCAGCGTCTTCCCGCCTCCGCTTTGTGCCATGAGGAGCCCGTTGGCGTCAGAGAGATCGGGATCGAACATAGAGAATGGGATCAGCTGGCGGTACGGCGTCTCGAAGAGAATGAGCGGATTCCGGCGCGTTCCGGTCCAGGGCATTTCGACCGGCACGAGATCGGCGACATTCGAACTCAACATGTCCTGATCGCGCTTGTCGGCTTCAGCCATCCCTGGCAGGGTCCCCAGGAAGATGCGGCGCTTGGCGATAGTCTCTGCGACCGCCTTAGCGCCGTTCATGTGAGTGAAGGCGTTCAACACCTCCTGGGTTCGGTTGGCAATCTCACGCTCGGATATTTCGAGATCATGGAGAGTGACCGATGGCCGTGAGGTGCGGACGACTGCCGATAGACTTAGTTTTGCGGTCTTGAGCGATGAAGAGATGATGTCCCGCTGGACCTGGATGAGCTGCGCCTGTGCAACTTCTGCTTCGGGATTCGATCTGAAGTTGCCATTGGCGTCCTTCTGCGCCGCCGTCATCTTCTGTAGGCGCTTCTTGTAGCTCTTAAGCACCTTCACCTGATCAGGGATCACGACTTGGCCGTTGATCACAATTGGGAAGCCAAGAGTTGAAAAGCTTTGCAACATTCCTGGAAATGTAGCGTCCGGCAATTCCTTGAGGCTGATGACCGAGTAGAGATACCCATCAATATTGAGGTACGTTTCCGTCTCGTTGAGAATGCTTGCCTCAGCCGCTTGTTCCCGAGCGCTGCGATACTCGATCATCTCTTCGCCCGGCACATACGGCCTCCGGTCGCGCCGAACAGGGTGCTGCGCATGCTTCAGCTCTTCAAAAAGTTCCTGAGTTGAGAGCCGCCGTGGTCCAAGACCGGCCGCTTCAACGGACCCCTCAACGCCGCGGAGGATAGACTCGAACTCCGCCAAGTATGTTTCGTGCTCTTTGCGGGTCCGCTGGATTGCTTTCTTCTGGCTGATGATGAATCCACTTGCGCTGCGCTTCTGTTGCACCGAGTGATACAACTTCGCATGCAGGCGAGGGTCCCAGATGAAGTACACGTGCAGTCGGTTCTCGAAAAAGAAGCCAGTGCTTTCCTTCTGGCGCCACATCCTCAGTCTGTGGGCATCGAGCGCCATCACTTCCGACTGCTCTGTGCGCTGTTCACGGAGATAGCTATCCAGGAGATCGCCTAAGTGCTCCGAAATCTCGTACCGGAATTGAATGCGCATACTGACGTCCGGCACGCTCCGGAAGAGCGCCTCCAGCATCGCCTTGGTCTGATTGCGGTCGCCGTCCGTGGCAAAGTACCCCAGGATGCCACGCAACTCGTAGCCGGCTACGAAGGCTCCGTTGGTACGAACCATGATGTTCTCGTCCTCGGGAAGGTCACGCAGCGAAAACAGTTCGCAAACCGCCGGCGACTTCTTCTTTCTCTCGTACTCCGCATAGGTCATCGGCATGATTTACCTCGTTTCACTGGCTTACGGGGCTCGCGCTCCAACTCTTCTTTGGCGATTCGCGCAAGCGGTGAAAAACCCTCGTGGAAACGTGCAGCAAAGAGCACGCTTGCAAAGACTGCCCGCGCTGCATCGGCGTCGAGCTTGAGCGCGACCGATCCGTCCGTCATGTTCCTGATCGCGGCCTGCATCGGCTAATCCTCCTCGTCGGCGAGATAAGGC
>JAJZVZ010000268.1 GCA_021846945.1 Acidobacteriota bacterium
TACTCAGGTATGCCTTGAGCATTGTGCTGAACTGCAGGACACTCTGAAGCCTAAACCCATGCCGAATTTCGATCTGAACGTGACCACTCGCGGCGGAGAGCAGAAATGGGTAAACATTTCGACGATTCCCTTCTTGAATCGCAGAACGCAGAAGACCCTGGTCGTCCATCTGGCGCGGGACATCAGCGTTCAGAAGAGCCGCGAGGAAACTTTCCACAAAATGATCGCTGTTTCGCGAGAAGTGTGCGCGATGGAAAGCTCCGCGAACGGAGCGGCGCCGGTCACCCCGCTGTCTTCTCAGGAGTTGGAGATCTTACGGATGTTTGCAGCAGGAAAAGATGCTCCACGTATCGCCAAGGCGCTCGGTATCAGTCCGCAAACTCTGCGCAATCATCTCCACCACATCAACAAAAAACTCAGGACTCATAATCGGCTTGAGGCGGTGACACACGCCGTTCAGCGCCACCTGATTTGATGAATGCCGAGGATTGCAGGACCGGGGAACAGCGGTCTCATCGATGGCCTTTGTCAGTTCGGCACGGTACATTGATGAGACCGGTTGCGGTCATTTCTTGCTTGAAGCAAGCAGGGGCCCCGGCCTCACAATGACGGTCCCCTTCATGCCGGCGGTTTCATGAATCGTGCAAACATAATGATAGGTTCCAGGCTTATCGAAGACGTGATAGAAGCTTGTACCGGGCTGCAGCAGGCTCGATCCAAATGCAGCGGTCCCAGAAGGAAAGCTCACATCTACGCGGTTCAACGCTCTTGCCGGATCGTCCACCACGTTGTGGTAGTATCCCGATGGGTTCTTCCAGACCACCTGCTCTCCCGCGTTGATCGTAATCGTGGCGGGCACGAACGACGAGGAACCCATGATCACCACTCCGCCGACCGGCGCCTCAGGTGGCGCCAGCGCCTTCTCCAGATCTGCGACGGTTATTCTTGTTGAGCAGTTGGGTTCGATTGCATCCACGGTATCGACAACGTAGCTTGGGACATGAGGATCTTCAACCGTAAGAACGCTCCCAAAATGTCCGGTTATGTGAACAAACCGGCCGGCATTCTGTGAGAACAGAAAGGGCTGCGCTTCCAACCGGTAGACCTTCTGCGAGCGCCAAAGCTTCAGCATGGTCTTGCCGTCGTCCTCCTCCACAAGGCACCCGAAGAGTCCGCCCACGGACTTTAGGCTGAAGGGCGGAGGTGCGCTGGCCGCGGAGGGCATGTCCATCATGCCAGCCATGTTCATGGCCGTCTCCGGAACTGCGAGGCCGGCAGTAGACACCTTAATGTGGTCTATCTCATCTACATCGGCCGGTGTGACACCGCTGATCTCCCGCTCTCCAGTTGCAGGTGTAGCAGGACCGGTATGCATCAACGCGGTATTCTCCGGCCCGCTCACCTGGAGGATAGCGATATCTCCCTTTTCCATTCTCGAGATGGCGTGATCCATCAATGTGAATTGTCCGGGCATGCTGGCCTTGAGTTCCAGGATTGCGGCGTCTCCCGGCGGTACGGTCGTTGTTTGGATTCCAGTCAACGGCGGCGAGGTCAGGGAGCCGAACATGTAATCCTTGGTGAAGATTTCCCCCACCATGTGCTCGGAAGCAGTGGCGTTCGGGCCTGCATTGCCGAAAAAGATCCTAACCGTTTCGCCTTCCTTCGCGTGGAGAGGGTACTCCTTTGCGACTGCATCGACGGCCCCATTGAAAACGTAGTATTGGGCGTTCTCCTGCATCAGGTTCTCGACGCTGAACTGCTGCAAACCGGATTTACCTTTGGGCGCCGTCGTGTAGATCTCACCCTGCATGACGTAGTACTCGTGGTCGACATGCTTCAGCCCGCCAGGCGGCTCAACGAGGATGAGGCCGTACATGCCATTAGCGATGTGCTGCGCGATCATCGGACTGCCGCAGTGGTAGACAAACAGTCCCGGAGTATTGACTTGAAAGGAGAAGGTTTTCGACTGGCCGGGAGGAACCTGCGAGATGGCTGCCCCGCCGCCCGGCCCAAGCGCCGCGTGAAAGTCGAGCGAGTGGACCATGGTGCTGTCTTTCGGATTTACGAGTGTTACTTCGACGGTGTCACCCTGCCGCACGCGAATGAATGGCCCCGGCACTTTGCCGTCGAAGGTCCAGTAGCGATAGGTCGTGCCGCTTGCGGGATCGAGCGCACCAACCAGTTCCATGGAGGTGAGAGTCACTTTCACCACAGCGGGTGCGCGGTCACCAATGGAAGGCGGTAAATCAGACGAATCGCGGACAATATCAGCGGCCTTGATCGTCTGAGTGTCCTTAGCTTTGTGCATGGGATGGTTTTGAGCGCGTGCAGGAACCGATACTGCTCCCATCAGCCCGACCAAGCACAGAACCCCAATTCCGAGAAACGGCACCGTTTTCTTTTGATAAATGCCGGTAATCATGACGTGCCTCTTTCCGGCTGAAGCGCGTCTTCTGCTTTTCTCAGCCAACCTATGGTTGGCTCCAGCAATGCTCCACCTCAATGAAACGTGTGTACTCATTTTGAAACGAATGTCCCACTTAGTCCCGCAGAGCGAATTTGTGCGGCTGAAGACGGCTTCGCATGTTTACGGAGCACATTGCCCGAGTTGCCTGCCATGTGGTCTAAAGGAGCACTAGAAAACTACGCGCACTTCGCTGATCAGATTATGGTTGTAGAATTGAAAGCTCGATGTGGCGATCTGCATGCCACCGCCTATCACAACTGTGGCGTGTTCCGGCCTCCACTTGCGGCGACGGATCATGCAAAACGCCGCCGGTGTCAGGAAATTCTGGGTTTTGCCATCGAATGGACCCGCATAATTGAAAAGGGCGTTATCTTCCACCTCGAACCAGGTACGCGCCGTCGAATGTACCTGCGTTGTCACATCCCACTCGATTCCCCGGCCTTGGTGGGCAATCTTACCGGTAGGCAAAATGCCCCCCAACTTGGACATCACGGCGAAGCGTCCGAACCCGCGCCCTGCCGCAAGTGCGGGAGCGTAAAAGGAGGTGAGCATCTGGTTCTGGTAGGCGCGTGGAGCAAAAGCATAGTACATGATCGCCGACACCGCGTAATTGCCGCGCTCCACGTTGCCTGATGAAATGCGCCATTTTAGCTCCGTTGCGGCGTTGCCAAAGCCGTCCTTGTGGGCGCTGGAGTGATTGCGAAAAAATGATGGCGGATCCAGGTCCAGCTCGAAGCGACGATTTGCAATCACGCTGATACCGTGATTGTTTCCGTAATTCAGTGTTTGCTCGCCGGGAAATGCTGCGTCCGAGACCGAGAAGCGGATCGCCTGCCCGAGCCGCGGGTCGGATTGGACCAGCGGCCCCATCCATGCGGGCTGGATGGCCGTCATAGCGGCATTATGCGTCCTGAAGCTCCCGTAGTATGGCCGAAACGAGCCTGCCAGTCCCTTGGAAGTGAGGATCACGTGCATCACAATGAATGAACGTTTGTCGACCGTTGGCGGAATGTCACACGAATCGCGGAGGATATCTGGTGTCTTGATCGTCTGGGCCGCATTTTCCGCGTGCGTGGGATGATTTTGGGCGAAAGCCGGGATAGTCCCTGATTCAATCATCCATGTGAGCCAACTAATTCCAATTGCGAGGGTGAGCGCTGATAATCTCCGATGACTGCATCTATCCATGACGTGCCTGTTCCCGGCTGAAGCGTGTCTTCTGCTTCTTTTCACCACGAACCTATGGTTAGCTCCAGCTACGCCGCACCTCAATGAAGCAGTCGTACCGTTTGAGGAATCAATTGTCGCGTTCAATCCTTCCACTCGGAATGGATCAGGCCATTCAAAGTAAGCGTGTTGTGATCCCCTCTTGACCGAAGAGTCGTGACTAGTCGACGGGATCTGCGAAGTGTCCACGTATTTTTAAGTGGACACTTGCGGGAGTGTGGTCAGGCAGCTTGTGAAGTGTGGGTCTGTAGGCTCTCTGCCAGGTTCCAGGGCAGCAGCTCGGCGATGCGGCTGATGGGATGCTCGGCGATCCGGGCGAGCACAGTGCGTAGGTAGTGTTCCGGGTCTATGCCGTTGAGCTTGGCCGAACCGATAAGCGAATAGATCGCACCCGCACGCTCGCCCCCGGTGTCGGAGCCAGCGAAGAGGTAGTTCTTGCGGCCCAAGGCGACGACGCGCAACGCGCGTTCGGCGCTGTTGTTGTCGATCTCAAGCCGGCCGTCATCGACGTAGCGCGTGAGTGCGCGCCAGCGGGAGAGGGAGTAGCGGATCGCAGCCGCGGTCTCGCTCTTGGGCGACAGCTGGCGCACGGCCTTCTCCATCCACTGGTGCAGTTGATCGAGCAGGGGCCTGGCGCGTGACTGACGAACCTCGCGCCGAAGCTCGGCAGGCTTGCCGCGGATCTCGTCTTCGATCGCATACAGCGCAGCGATCTTGGCCAACGCTTCGCTTGTAGTCGGCGAGGCATGGAGCGCATGGATCTCGTAAAACTTGCGCCGTGCATGAGCCCAGCAGGCCACTTCGTAGATGCGGCCTGCCCCATAAAGATGGTGGAAGCCTGCATAAGCGTCGGCCTGCAGTGCGCCGGTGAAATCCTTGAGGTGTTGGCGCGGGTGCTCACCCTTACGATCCTCCGAGTACGCAAACCAAACGGCCGGTGGTGTCTCATCTCCGGCAGGCCGGTCATCGCGCACATAGGTCCATAATCGTCCGGTTTTAGTCTTGCCGTTGCCCGGCGCCAGCACCGGTACCGGTGTATCGTCGGCGTGCAGCTTCTGTGCAGCCATGACGTGATCGCGCAGCGCGGAAACCAGCGGCGTCAGCAACTCACTGGTTGCGCCTACCCATCCGGCCAGTGTGGAGCGGTCCAGACCGATGCCTTCGCGCGCGAAGATCTCCGCCTGGCGATAGAGCGGCAGGTGGTGACCGTACTTCGACATCAGCACATGGGCCAGAAGCGCCGGTCCAGCGAGTCCACGCTCAATCGGCCGTGAAGGTGCGGGAGCTTCAACCACTTGCTCGCAGCGGTTGCAGGCGAACTTCGGCCGCACGTGGCGGATGACCTTGAAGGTTGCCGGAATGCGCTCCAGCTGTTCG
>JAJZVZ010000269.1 GCA_021846945.1 Acidobacteriota bacterium
ATCTAAGGCTCGCTGGGCATACTAGGGGACATTTTGTCCTAACATATTCCCTTTGTCCAGAAAAAACAATTACGACGACGCGTTCACGGTGCGACCCAAGAATCACGAGAGCGGCGCTCGATGTAGTTTTGCCAAGGAAAAGATTTCGTGCCCTAGCTTCGTGTTCCAGCGCTTCGCTTGAATCCCCGCTTCTTCGCCGGTTTCCTAGCCGCTGCGCGTACTTTCGTGGATTGGCCTCGCAGGCCAAGTCCGCGCTTGACAAGGCGTTTGCTGATCCGTTTCTTGGGTCTTATCCCCTCGCGTACCGCAACAGATTCCTCTGCCAGCACACGCGCTCCCGACGGATGCCTTTTCCCAGTTTGCTTACCCGCATCAGTCAGTTCCCTTCTTGTGGGCGGCTTAATCGTCTCTCTTTTCGCCATTTCTGCTCCTTGCAGGTTACGATCACAGCGTAGCATGGTTTCGCTTAAATTTCGCCGCGCTTCCTAGCTAACCCTTTCCGTGCCTGCTATCCTCCATGATTCCGGTCGGGCTGAAACCTTAGATCATGCTTGCATGAAGCCATGCCGCCATGTAGAGTGAGAACCATGCAACCATAGGAGCATGAATTCATGCAGGTCATCGTCATCAACTCGCAGAAAGGCGGCAGCGCGAAAACGATGCTGGCAAAGCATCTTTCCATTGAGGCGGAACGCGCCGGTGACGGCCCCGTGTTTCTGATCGACACCGATCCCCAGGGCAGCCTCACCGCCTGGCACGCTAAGCGTGACTCCGAAATCCCACAGCGGGCCGAATTGCCGTTTGAAGGACTGGAGAAAGGCCTAGAGCTTCTCCGGTACCGCGGGGCCAGGTATTGCTTCATCGACACGGCATCGGGTCGCATTGAGGTCGCCAAGGAGCTTTTCAAATTGGCCGATTTCGTGATTTTCCCCATCCAGGCCAGCGAGGACGATCTAACCGCGGCGCCGGTCACTGTTCAGGCGTTGAAAGACGCCGAAGTGCCCTTTTTATTCGTGCTGACGCGTGTTAAGGCCAATACTCTGATTACCGCGCAAGCCGCTGCCGTGCTGTCGAAACACGGGGAGGTTGCGGAAACCTTCGTCAACGACCGCACGGCCTACAAATCGCCTTACCCCGGAGGCCGGACAATCACCGAGGCGGAACCAAAGGGACCGGCAGCCAAAGAGATTGCATGCTTGTGGGAAAACATAAAATCATGCTTGCATGAAAACATGGAGCAGAGCACGGAGGTGAGAGCGCATGGCTAAAGCACTCGAATTGGCCGATACACTGACGGTTGTTCCGTCCGTTCCAAAAGCCGCCCAAGTGACACCGCCCAGACCTGCCGGGAAGCAGGGCAGGGAAGCGATCAAACATGAGCCGAGAGAGCCGTTGCAGGTTCGCTGGCCCGGCGAAGACGTGAAGGCCGCGAAGCTGGCGGCGATTCAGTTAGACTTTCCAACCGTGAGTGATTTTATGCTTGCATGCTTTCATGCTTACATGAAAACCGCCAAGAAGGACGGGGAATGAAGAAGCGCGGAGAAGGGCAGGGATTACTGCCCATCGGTGAGATCGTTACTCCGGCGCTGATGAAGAAGATTCGGCGCCGCACGACGGGGCCGACGCCGATACAGAAACGATTGCTAGATGCCGCCGCGCTTAGTGTCGAGGACCAGGAAGCGCAATCGCTGCTTTACCAACACACGGTTTTTTGCCAGACCAGCTTGCCATACCGTGACCCAGGCGACGAGGCGCGGACGTGGGAGCGGAGTAACGGCGACGTGCAGTTGAAGGTTCTGGCCGGCGAAGCCATGCACCCGGACCTGCACCTCTTCGTACCTGTCGGGCTTCCGTTCGGTCCCAAGTGCCGCATGGTTCTCATGCACATAAATCAGCGCGCGCTTGTCACCGAGTCACCGCACGTCGAGGTGGAGGACACGCTTTCCAAATTCGTGCGCAAGGTTTTGAAACTCGATCCGAAGGGGCGCAACATCCGGATTGTGAAAGACCAGCTCGCCCGCCTTTCGGCTTCATCGATCCGCCTAGGCGTTGTCCGCGACGGCCACGCGCTAACCGTCAATTCGCAGATCGTCACCGCGTTTGACGTGTGGTTTCCGAAAGACGACCGGCAGCGCGTACTGTGGCCCTCTACGGTGTCGCTGTCGCAGGAATACTTCCTGAGTCTGATGAACCACGCCGTGCCACTAGATGAGGCGCACATTGCGGCGCTCTCGCACAGCGCCCTGGCTCTCGACATCTACACTTGGCTTGCGCAACGGCTTCACCGGATTCCGGCGGGGAAGCCCGCCCGCATTTCATGGACCGCGCTCCACGGGCAATTTGGGCAGGGCTATAACCCGGAGCGTATCGATAATTTCCGGCGCGTTTTCCGAGTGGCCCTCAAGGAGGTTCTAACGGTCTACAGAGCTGCCCGCGTGGAGGACGACGACCGCACAGGTCCGCCGCGCATTCACGCGCAGGGCGGAGGCTATGTCTGGCGCGAGAAAACTGCCAAGGGATTGACCCTCTACAACAGTGCGCCGCCCGTCCGAAAACTCCTGAAATAGACCACGGCCAGTTTGTAGGAGGACGTGGGAAACCCTGTGATTCGTTCGATTTATCCACGGCCACTTTGTAGGAGAAAACACGGCCACTTTGCAGGAAAAGGTCACGGCCATTTTGTAGGGGTATCCGGTAGATAAATTCCTATAGCTTTTCCGATAGTTGCCACCCCCGAAGCTGTGGAGAAATCTGGAGATTCTACACAAAGACCTAAAGGAGCGCCTCTACGAGGCGGGCATGCGAGCTGACGCTCGCTTACAGCGGGAGGGCGCTAGCGCCCCTCCCGAACCCACCCCGCGCAAAAGCAAAAACAAAACCTTCCTGTCTAAGGAAGGGTGCGTCCGGCTTTTGTGCCAACCGATCAGAATGCGGTTCTTTCCAACAGAATGCCTCTGTGAGGCTTCCACAGACATCCGGCGAACCCCCGGCATCCCCTGTTTGCCCAGGCGCGTCACAGCGGAAAAATCCGCCTTCCGGAATTTACCCCGTTCCCCAAAACACTTGCGCCTGTGCCAACGGACTGAGAAATGCCCGGACACCTCAAACCCTGAGTATTTTCCGCGCCGCCAGCCATACGCTCCAGGCGCTGCGAAAATGCCGGACAGACCACCACGCCCGCAAACAAAGGAGGCTTGAACGCAGGAGTGTTTTTTTGTATGCTCAAGGCGCGTTGCAACGCGAATAGCTCTGGGGAAGACCAGAGACCAAAATGAGGAGACTCCTCTACGCTGATTTGCAACGCCCGTTGCTCCGGCGCGGATGGCATGGCGCCGAACATCTCCTCCTTTGGCGACAGCCTGGCGAAGCAAGCATCCGTTCCAGGCCCGCATCTGCCTCTGCAGCAATGAGCATGCCCGCGCAAATCCCGATGCACACCCGAAGATCATGAAAATTCGACCTACGGGTTATGAATCCGTCGGTCTGCCGTCTTTGCCGGGGCCGCGCTCGACGAACGCGATCCGCGTCTCGGAATCAGTCCATCTGCGAATTGCCGGAGCCTTGCTCCAGTTGAAATCGAGGTACAATCACGCTGAGTGATCCAATGCACGACTTCCTTATAACCGGAATTCAGACCCTCGTCATCCTCATCGGCATCCTCATGAATCGTGCCAGCATCAGGGGCGTGCGCGACGAGATGAACGCCCGCTTCGATAAGTTGAGCGGCACGATGGACGCCCGCTTCGATGCGATGGACGCCCGCTTCGATAAGTTGAGCGGCACGATGGACGCCCGCTTCGATGCGATGGATGCTAGACTTCGCGCGTGCATCGATGCGGCCAGGAAACGCTCCTCCTGATACTGCCTCATCGCTTTTTGGACAACGGTAAAACCAATGAGCGGAGAAGAAGACAGGTACGGGACCGACTGGACGGATGACGAGCAGGATCTGATCGTCGCCGACTATTTCGCTATGTTGGCCGAACATCTGGCCGGCAGGCCCTACGTCAAAGCCGCGCACAACGCGGCGCTGCGGGAGCGGATCCCGCGCAGCCGCGGATCGGTCGAATTCAAACACCAGAATGTCTCGGCCGTGCTCGAGAAGCTGGGCATGCCCTGGATTCCCGGATACAAGCCCGCCCGGCACTACCAGGGCGCGATCGCCTCGGCGATCGCCAGGTATCTCGCCAGCCATCCGGAGGCCCTGGACATGCCCGCCCCTTCGCCGCCGGTCCCGGTGCCTGAGAGCGTGTTCGTTCCTCCGCCGGCTCCCTCGGAGCCAGGCGAGCAACTGCCCGATTCCTTGCGGCGGCTGATAACGAAGTTCAACCCGGTTGAGCGGGATCTCCGCAACCGGGCATTGGGACGGGCCGGAGAGAAGTTCGTCGTTGAGATCGAGCGGCGGCAGCTCGCCGGCCTTGGCCGCCAGGACCTATCCCGAAAGGTCCGCTGGATAGCCGACGAGGAAGGGGACGGCGCCGGCTATGACGTACTGTCCTTCGCGCCCACAGGCCAGGAACGGCTTCTCGAAGTGAAGACGACGAATGGATCGGCGCGGACGCCGTTCTTCTTGTCACGGAACGAGCTCGACGTGTCGAAGGAGCGGTCGGAGGATTGGCGGATCTACCGCGTTCACCTCTTCGCCACATCGCCCAGAATCTTCACGCTGGCCCCGCCGCTGGATGCCGCGCTGCATTTGCGGCCGGAGATGTGGCGCGCTTCGTTCTGACGGACAATTCGCTGGCATCCGCAAGTCTTGTCCCACACAACGCGATAAGGATGAGCAACAGTGACCAGCGTGGAACGAACTCCGCATCTCATGCTGGTCCGGAATCACAACCTGCCGCCGGCAACGTAGCCGGGGGCGAGAGAATTCCCCAAAGCGTTCATAATAGGACAGATAGCTGCGAAACGATATGTCTGCCGATGCTGCCGGCAACGTAGCCAGAGGCGAGAGAATTTTACAAACCTCTGACAAAAAGCAAGATAGATTAATCCGCCAAGGCAAGGAAGATCGCTGGCTCTCAGTCAGCCGCGCGAAGAT
>JAJZVZ010000270.1 GCA_021846945.1 Acidobacteriota bacterium
AGTATAGTTGGGACGACTATGCCATGGCGCAGTATGCCAAGCGTCTGGGTAGAGAAGACGATTACGAGATGTTTCTGAAGCGGGCTCACAATTACAAAAATGTCTTTGATCCGAGCGTCGGCTTCATGCGCGGCCGCACAGCGGACGGCAAGTGGATCTCGCCATTTGACCCTCGCGAGCCGTACTACAACTTCATGATGAAGGAAGCATCCGGGTGGTCGACGCTATGGCTTGTTCCCCACGATGAGCAGGGCCTGATCGACCTGCTGGGAGGGCGCCAGAAGTTTGACGCGAAGTTGGACCAGTTCTTCAGCACGCCCTACACGGCCAAGGGAATCTGCCGTGACTGCACCGGAGTGATCGGGCAGTATGTGCAGGGGAACCAGCCCGACCAGCAGGCAGCCTATCTCTATGATTGGGGTGGCCAACCGTGGAAGACCCAGAAGCTTGTACGGAAGATTCTGGCGTTGATGTACGGCAGCGATCAATACGGCCTTGCGTTTCCAGGCATGGACGACCAGGGCTCAACCTCGTCCTGGTACGTCATGAGTGCGCTAGGCTTCTATCCCGTGGATCCGTCTTCCCCGGACTATATCATGGGCAGCCCGATCTTCAATAAGGCAACGGTCCATATGGGCAAGGGACGCGACTTTACGATCATTGCTCACAACAACTCGGCGAAGAACATGTACATCCAGTCAGCAACGCTGAACGGGAAGCCCTGGAACAAGCCCTGGTTCAGCTACTCGGATATTGCCGACGGAGCCACACTGGCGCTCACCATGGGGCCGATGCCCAACAGGTCCTGGGGAAGCGCTCCTGAGGATGCGCCGCCGTCCATGACTGCCATCAGCGACACGGCGAAGGAGAGCGAGGCGCCGCCCATGCAATGACTACGAGATTGGCGCTATCTCGACCTTCAAATTCATTTGAGCGAACGGGTACTAGAGCGAGGTTCATAGACGCTTTCTCAGCGTGATCGAGAAGCAGGTGATGTAGAAGAGCGCATAGCAGGTGAAGAGCGAATGTTTGTGGCGGACGACAAGTCGGCGGGACTGAATGAACCAGGAGCCGGTTCTCTCCGTGCTCCTGCGCTGCTTGCAGCGCCGCAGCTTTTGTCCGCTGTCCAACCGCTTCCAGTGGATGATCTTCCGGTATCGCGTCATCCATTTGACAACTGTCCTCTTCGACCACCTGCCAGGAGGGTTGGAGCAAAAATCAGAAACGGCGAGGATGTGTCCGTGCCTTTGCCGTGGCCGGCTCTTCGGGTGGGGGAGGGCAAGTTCTGTGAGGGCGGCCGCCGCAACCGACAATTCTGCCGGCTAGTAGCCTTACGGCAGAGTCCTCAGCGGGAGAAGCGGACCCTCCACCCGTACCATCCACTCCGTCCCATTGCCGTTCCAGGTCTTTCGGACCGCGTAGCCCCCTTTGGGGCCGCGATGAAGTCGCAGGCGAGGTATCTCTCATGCCACCTGACCAAGATTTCAAGGTCCGGCGAACTCCATCGAACGCGCCACGCCTCCTGCCCCATAGCTTCGTCTTGGCGCTACTTCGACCGTCGCCGGCAGCCGGCTCGCGAGGGAGATCTTGTCGGAAGGATGCCGCTATGCCGCTCCAATTTTCGAAAACCAAAGAATCTCTCCGCAGCATTTACAATTCGGCGCTCAGCCCCGGCTCCAGTTACCGATTCCAAGCCGTGGCTTGGAAAACAACGAACCCTTGAACTCCCAATGCTCACCCTTCACCCGTCTCCGCCGCATCTTCATTACCGAGGCTCAACCGAACCACTTCTCACGCGTCATCTTGCAGCTTGAGGCCGAATCCATTGATAAAACAAGCTCTAGAAACCTTCAATTCACCAGCTTCATATAGGGAGGATCGTAAAATGTCATATCGTCCATTTCGTCATCTAGGCCAGTTCATGCTGGCCGCATGCGCGGTCAGTTTTGGAGTGATCCGCATGAGCGCCCAAAGCAGCTTGCCCCAAGCTCCAAGTCCCGCGCGTGTGGACGTGTTCACAGGGTACTCATACTATTGGCTGAACAGCAAGATCAAAACTGAGTACGATGACACCCAATACTATGGTGGAACATTTGGTTCCGTCGTAGCCGGCGCCATGGGCAGCGGTGCTTATTTTTACAATAAGCTGGTGGGCGTCGAGGTGAATATAACAGCGAACCCGAATGGAAAAGGCGATGGCTTCTATGGGTACTATGCGGGAGCGATCTTCCATTGGCAGAAGCGAAACTATACTCCCTTTGTTCACGGCCTGGTGGGTGGTGTGCGCAGTGTTGGGCCGAACAATCCTGGCGGCCCAGGATACAACCCCCACGAGTGGGGTCTTGGACTCATGGCCGGAGGCGGCGCCGATATTCAACTGCCGTTCTTCCAGCACCGGTTGGGATGGCGTCTTTTGGAAGCGGATTACCGCTACAACCATACCGACTTTGGACCCGCGATTCCGGCGGACTATAAGATAGGCGGGCGAACCAACATGAATGGTGTTGAGCTAAGCTCAGGTCTGCTCTTCCATTTTGGCAGCCTTAATTAATGAAGCCAATGGTCAAATTTCCGCCGCTTGGGCTAAAGCGACGAAGTTCTTCCCCTAGAGTCCGAAAACGGATCCCAAAACAGCGAGACCGCTTGCATGCAGGCGCACAAGGCGGCTCATAGGAGTGACTGGAGCGCGGTGACGGGTAAGCTTATAAATTGTCCGCTTCAGCAGAGAATAGTAGTTGACTGCAAGCAAGGTACGAAGATTGAGCAAAGGAGCTACCCATGAAGTTGATTATTCGATTGACGTCCTGGCGCACAGTGGGCCTGGTGAGCGTCTTCATGCTGTTTACTTTTCTGACGGGATGTGCAGGCGGAAACGGGTCGGCGCCGGCTTGGACGGCGGCTGACGCCCAGACCGCGTTCAACGACTTCAACAGTGCCTTCTACTACAACATCACTGGCAGCGACTACGGCTACCTCGTAGATCAAGGATCCACCAATCCAACATCCTTCTGGATGTTTGCGAATGACATCGCCATGGCTGTAGACGCCTACAACAGCCTGGGCGGATCCACCAATGAAGGGATCATTACTCAGCTCATTAACGGCTTCAATGAAGAACACCCGAACTGGTGGGAGGGTTCCGACGAGTATGACGATGACATGATGTGGGCCACGCTCGCGTATATCGGCGCCTACAAGGCGGTCGGAACCTCCGCGTGGCTCACTGAAGCTGAGGCTGCCTACCAAACCGTGTATAGCCGCGGGTTGGCGTCTAACGGCGGTCTCTACTGGTATGCCGCAGGATGCCCATCGAAGTGCTCCAATTCCTATCAAAACTCGGCGGCAAACTGGACCTTCGTCATTGCCGGCGCGCTCCTTTACAAAGAGACGCAAAACACAACTTATATGAACGAAGCCAAGGGCGTCTATAACTGGGCGTACGCCAACCTCTACAACTCATCGACGGGAGAAGTCTACGATGCTTCAACCAGTCAAGCTCAGTACTCGTATAACTATGGAGTCGCCATCGGGGCGCACTATCTGGAAGGCGATTCGAGCGACGCTACCCTGACGGCGCAACATATGATGACTTCGATGCCGAGTTACTCAGGAATCGACAATGGATATTACATCCTGCTGAACTCCGACGGCAGTGAAAATGGATCAGATGGCGGAGGATTCAACGGGATTGCACTACGCTGGACGGCTTACGCTTATAAGAATGGAGGGATCAGCGATAGCAAGGTGCTGGCGTGGATGCAGGCGAACGTTGAACAAGGATGGTCGCAGCGAAATTCGGCTGGACTCTCGTGGAATAACTGGGAAAGCGCTACCCCAACCAGCGGGCTGTATAGTTGGGATTGCACAGACACCGTGGTCGGGATGCTGGATGTACCCCAGCCATGAGCGCAACGGTGGAAGAGCCGGAGAACCTCTCGATCGCGGACGCTTCCTCCATCGCTGCGCATATCGTACGAACGATCAACTGTAGCTCGTTCAGAGGACGGGAGATGATTCGCGATTGGATTCCTACGGATCTTCTTCCGGTAGCCGTTGGCAGGTAGGTTGAGGCCAGTAGTTTCCTCCGAGTAGATGGTCATCGATTTCGAGAATGCTGCTGTTGCTATCCAGGGGAGGCAAAGACAGAAAATCAGCGGCGATTTGCGGCTCCAGCTTCGATCTCCAGGAGTTGGCGCTTGCGCTCTACGCCCCAGCGATAGCCAGTGAGGCGTCCGTCCGCTCCAACCACGCGGTGGCATGGGATGAGCACGGCCAACGGGTTTGCGCCACAGGCTGCGCCCACAGCGCGTATGGACTTCGCTGAGCCGATTGCCTTGGCAATCTCGGCATAGGTCCGGGTCTGGCCGCTGGGAATCTGAAGCAGAGCCTGCCAGACGCGCTGCTGAAAGGCGGTGGCGCGGATGTGGAATGGAAGCGCCGTGGCGGAGGGGTGCTCGGTGAGACGAGAGAGGATGAGCCGTTCCGCCTCATTCAGCAACCCATTGGCGCCGGCGGCGGAAGGCCGCAGAACGGCCTGCGGAAAGCGTCGTCGGAGTTCGAAGAGAAGTTCAGCCTCAGCCGAGTCCGGCTTCGCCTCTCCGGCGAATGGAGGGGGTGCAAAGAGGACGGCGCAGAGCCCGCGCTCGGTGGCCGCGATCAGTAACTGTCCCAGCGGACTTTCGGAGATGATGTGGTGGATCGTCTCTCCGGCTCCGCCGGACTTCATCGCGGCCGGGGACATACCCAGCGTCCGGGTCACACCCTCATAAATACGGCTTGAGGAGCCAAAACCGGCCTCGTAGACAGCTTGGGTAATGCTGAGGGAGGGCTTGCGCACCTTGCTGCGGAAAAGCTCCTTGCGCTGCTCCCGGGCGAACTCGGCAGGGGTCAGCCCCAAGATCCGCTTGAAGCTGCGCCGCAGGGCAAACTTGCCCAAGCCTGCTGCCGCTGCCGTCTCTTCCAAGGTGGTGCGCTCACCCGCACGGCCGGCTAGAAACTCGGCGGCGCGGGCGATGGCCGGCG
>JAJZVZ010000271.1 GCA_021846945.1 Acidobacteriota bacterium
TGTCGTCAGCCAGAAAGATCTCGCGGGGCAACGAGCCGAGCTTCTCTTCAAGCTGCTGGAGCGTTTCGGCTGCAAGCTGGAGCTTCAGCACCGGGTCGTCAGGGCGAAAAACAGCCAGCAGCATACGCTGAGCCAGCTCGGCGGCCAGCTCCATCCAGTCACGCCCCTGCTCGCGGGCCAGTTCGCGAACCTCATCGAGCGTCATCGCCACGCCATGCTCGGCATCGAGCAGCAGGTCGTTTTCAGCAAGAAACCGTGCAAAGAGCATTCGATGCCAGTGCTCGTAGGCGGCGGCCTGGGCCAGGTGGTCAATCTTCTGCGTTTCGCGCTGTGGGTCACGCTCATCGCCCAACTGCCGTCCGTGGGCGCGGAGCTGGTCGCGCATCTCGCGCTCTTCCGCGCTCATGTGCGGCCACGGCTCGTGATGGTGAATGGCGTACTGGTCCCGCAGGACTTTGCGTGCGCCCTCTTCGGCGATGCGGCGGGCCGCGGCGACGGTGTTTTCCAACAGGCGGCGGTGTTCTCGGGTGAGCGTACTCATCGTCCGTATTCTCCTTACTGCACCTGTACCGGGCCGCTTTTCAGTGCCGCGAGCAGTTTCGCACGCTCGCTCGTCAGCCACGCATCCACATCGGCTTCGGTTTTGAGCACGCGCCGCTCGACCGGTACAAACTGGATCTTCGGCTCGACAAGCTGTGCCGCTTGCCGGCGTGCTCCTTCAACCCGCGCCGGAATCGCCTCGGCCTCCGTGCGCCGCGCCGCCAGGTTCTTCGCATCGAGTGCGGTCAACAAGGCATGGTCGGAACCAAGGTCGGGTTTCGCGGGCGCTTCCAGGCCGGCATCTTTGAGAAGCCGGGACTGATCTGCCGTCGAAACCTTACACCAAACCGTATCCGCCGCAAGCGTGCCCATTGTCTTCTCATAGGCCGACTCATGGGCGCTGTGTGCGGCATGCGCCGCCTGCCGCAACAACTCGGCCAGCGCCTTGAGCACCGGAGCGACAGGATCAGGTTCAGCGAGTAAGCTACGATTGGCAAGAATGGCCGACTGCTGGTCGAGCCAGGGTTTCGCCTCACCCAGAGCGCCCGCGTGGGCCGCCAACCGTTCGAGGGTATTCCAGGCAGGCAGCCGCTTGCCGATCAGGTCGCGTGTCTTCTTCCACTGAGCGATGCGCGCCTTGAGATCATCAGCCTTGGCGCGAAGATTCGCAAGCCGGTCATTGCCCACCAGCCTCTCGATATCTTCGATGTCGGTCAGGCCGGGACGCGCCGGCAGAGGCGGATCGCCGCCGGCCTGCTCAGCCAGGCGCTTGACGGCAGCGAAGAACTCCGGGGCCTTCGCATCCACTTCGCCCGGCTTGCTCTGGATCTCGACTTCTTTATAGAGGCCGGCCAGGGCCAGGCGGTCCTGAAGTGTAAGCGTGATGGTTTCGGCGCGAAACTCGGATTTGGAAATCTTGTTCTGATCGAGCTGGCCGGGCGGGACCGCTACGCCGTTGAGTGCGGCGGTGATGTGCTGGCTCCGGTGCAGAGCGATGAGCCCGGCATCCACTGCATCCCGCGGCCAGCCGTAGGGCGCGCGTTCCAGTTCTTTGCGTACCTCCGCGCCCATCTTTCCGGAGCCGATGGTGCTCAGAACCTGCTTCGCGACGGGGTGCTGTTCGATCGGCCCCTGATAGCCAAGAGGGGAGAGCGGCTGATCGGCGCCGTCGCGCGCCCGTTTGAGCGACGCCTCCCAGGCGGAGCTGGAGAAATCTGCCTCCTTGAATCGCGGGAAGAGCCGTGCGAGCGAAGACTCGGCGCCCGCGCGCAGCTTCTCTTCAAGAGTGTGTTGGAGAAGCTCGCTGCCGCCGCCCTGATAGACCTTGGCCCCGGAGACGATCTCGGCAACCAAGAGTTCGCGCTGGCGTTTGGCGAGCTGGTAGCGGCTTTCCATGCTTTGGCGGGCGAGTTGGCCTTCAGGCGTCGAGGGGTTGCCCTTGGCATCCAGCGTCTGCTGGGCCGCCTGCTCGGTGGCAATGGCGTTCAAGAGCTCGTCGCGAGATTTGCGGGGAATAAAGACGAACAGGACCGGGCTTGATGTGCCTGCGGCGCGGGCGGTGTTGACCACTTCGTTTTCAGAGATGGTGAAACCATCCCTGAGCCAAATTGGGATGGACTCCCCGTCAGAGCCTGGCGGCTCCGGCGTGCGGTGCAACACCAGGCTGCGCGGGGCCTTTGCTGCGCCCTGCACCAGCTTAATCCTGGAAACGGTCTGCGCGGCTTCGGCGGCGAGGTATCGATCGCGGCATTCGTCAAAAAACGCATTGTCGTTCTTGAGTCTCACCTCGCGGCGACGGAACTCATCGTCCCAGTTGCGGCCCTCTACGGTCTGAATGCGGAACTCTTCGCCCACCCGCATCAGAACTCCCTCTTCGGCCAACCCGTCGAGCAATCGTCCAACATCCTGGCGGAGTTTGCCGTTGTCTGCGGTCAGGTCGCTGACGATGAGATCGGCGATGTGCTCCCTGGTCGTGCGGACGCCGGTATCAGCGCCTGCCTCGCGCGGCAACTGGCCGATGAGGAAGATGAGTCCGCAGATGCGCTGCTTGAGGCGGTCTTCGGGCTTGCCGTTACGGCCCAGGCCAATGATCCGCTCGTTGATCTCGCGCGGCAGCGCACCGGTGGTGACCATCTCCGGCGCGAGGGCTTCGTAGAGATCGTCCGTGGGGATCAGGCGACCGAGAGGTTCCGGAGTCAGCCGGGCCAAACAGTCGTGGAGGATGCGGAGTTGTGAGCGAAGCTGGCTCTGCGTACCGGCGGTATCCACCTGGCGGAAGCAATGCTCCCAAAATCGGCGGCGAACGGGCAGAAGCGGGTAATCTTCGACAATCACCGCCTTGTCTTCCTGGCGCTCTCCGATGCCCGTTCCCTGAAGCTGACGGGAGATCTCGCCCGCGTGGGTGTTGAGCATCTCGGTAATGTCGTTCCTGGCGGTCTCGCGCTTGCGCAAGAGGACTTTGCGGGTAACCGTTTCTACATCCGTATCGGAGAGCTGAATACGGATGGTGAAGCGATCGAGGAGCTTGTGCAGCAGAGTCACGCCAGTAAGGGCGGACTGGCCTGCCGCCACGAACATCACCTGGCTGTCAAGCTGTTTTGAGAGGGCCTCAGCAATGTCGGTGATGATCACCGAGCGCGTCTCGGAGTTGCCAATATATTGTTGGGTTTCGTCGAGGACGAGCAGAGTACAAGGCAGTTGACCGTCTTTGCCGGAGCGCCGGACCACCCGTTTGAAGATGGCCAGAAACTCTTCGTTTGTCAGGTCGCCCGTACGAGGAGGAAACTGAGCCTTAAGGAGTTCTTTGGCCGCTGCGTCGCTCGTGGCGAATTCTGGATCGGCTGCGCGGAGCGCCTTGGCTATCAAGGGGCTGACATAGAGGTCGTTCAGCTCCCGAATCCAGGTCTTCCCGGCCGCTTCCACCGCTTCCTTCAACTGCAGAAGCAGGCCACGCTCTTCGAGCCAAAGATGAAACTGAGCCAGGGGAAGCTGAGTCGGCAAGCCACAGGCGCGCAGCAGAATGCTCAGCACGCTCAAGCGAACGTTTTCGGTTGTCTCGGCGGGCAGCGTGCCGGCCGCTGTCAGCAATCCGCCGGATCGCTTGCCGGCCACATCAAGCTCGCGCAGCAGGTCGCGAACCTCATCCGGCAACTCAGGAACAAGGCTGCGCGCCGTTGCGCCATCGGGAAATTGGGTGTCCTCCCATAGGTGGCAAAGCATCTTGAGCAGATGCGATTTGCCGCTGCCGAAGAATCCGCTGACCCAGGCAGCCTTCTGATTCGTCTGGCTGCGGTTCGCAAGATAGGAAGAGAGGATCTTGATGATGCCCTCCGCGTACTGGCCTTCGCAGACGAACGTGGATAGCTCACCCCGGAGTTCGGCCAGGATACGAGTATCCTCCAGTTCATTCGTGATGCGGGCCTGGCCGTTATTGACCAACCCCTCCCTGGCAGGATCGCGCAGCAGGGTGTCTCGAATCAGAGTCGGCATCAGTATCCTCCAGAAGAGTGCATGGTGATGGGCACCGCCAGATAGTTCCAGCCGTCGCGGGCGTCGAGAAGCCGGTAGTTGTTCTGGTCGAACGAACCAGGAAAGAATACAACCAGACGACCCTTGATATAGGGCTCAAGCAGCTTCAAGATAAGAGAAAGTCGAGTGAAGCCGAACAGAGCGCCCACGCCGAAGATGGCCGTCACAGAGGTGCTGGTCGCCTCGGGTTCTTCGAGCACGTTGCGGATGCGGGCGGCCACGTACTCGGCAAACTCGGAGTCAAGCTTGAGTTGCAGGTCCTCGGGCGACTCAAAGTAGGCTTCACGGTATTCGTCGGCAGCCATCCATTGGGCGAAGCACTCGGCCACGTTGATCTCAAACCATTCGTGCCCGGTCTCTCGGGTTGCCAGTTCGAAGATCTGCTTGCGAGCCAGCAGGGCGCGTTCGAGTTCCTTGTCGTAGACCACCAGGACGATGCGCTGCGCGCCGGCCACTGTCTGCTGCCAGGGAAGGCCGATGTGCTGACGATATTGTTCGGCGACTTGTTCGATGCGTCCCATGGATTACCTCGGTTGGTTTGCGGGCCGATACGCTGGATCCAGGCGGTTCAAATTCAGCTCGATCACTTCGCCTGCCGCACGGAGATCGATCAGCCCCAGTCGCTTGGCGGTTGCAGCGAGTTCCATGACAGCCGAGGAGTTGCAATCAAGAACGCGCACCCATGCGGAGCGGAAGCTCTCCTCAGTGGAAAAACCCGCGGCGTCGGCCAGGAACAGCGCGAAGGCGACCGCGGATGGAGTAGCAGGGACTGCCCGGCGGAACTTGAAGGTGCGGCCTTGGAGATGCCCGGATTGAGACCAGGAGCTTGCCGCGTTTCTGGCTACTTTGTTCAGAGTGGAATCGTTGAGGCGACTCTGAACTGCTTTTGCCAGTGCCTCCCGCATGCCCGTTCGCCGCCAC
>JAJZVZ010000056.1 GCA_021846945.1 Acidobacteriota bacterium
GGCCCGCCTGCGCAGCTACAAAAACCGCCGTTCCTCCAGTTGGGACCGTACCGGGGGCAATCGGGACGCTGTGCCCGTGGGGCCGGGCCAGACGGCCACCGTGCTCGACGTAACCGGGGCCGGCGTGGTCACTCACATCTGGTTCACCATCGCCTCACCGGATCCGATGCACCTGAAGAACCTGGTTCTGCGCGCATGGTGGGACGGTGAAAGCTCGCCCTCAGTCGAAGCCCCCATTGGCGACTTCTTTGGGCTTGGGCTGGGTGACTATTTCGTCTATCAGTCGGCTCTGCTGGCTGTGGCGCCGGTCAAGGCCCTCAATGCCTACTTCCAGATGCCGTTTGCGAGCGCCGCGCGCATCACCGTAACCAACGAGGGCAAGATGCCCACCCATGCCCTTTACTTCGCGATCGACTACATCACCTTCGACCAGCTTCCCGGCGATGTGGGCCGGTTTCACGCGCAATATCGCCAGTCCCTGCCGTGCAAGGGGGTGGTCGGCGATGGCAAGAACCTGGATGGGCGGAACAACTACGTGTTTCTGGAGGCCACGGGCAAAGGACATTTTGTGGGCGTCACGCAGGCTGTTTTGCAGAATGAAAATGGCTGGTTTGGCGAGGGCGACGACATGATCTTCATCGACGGCGACCGGCTGCCCACCATCAACGGCACAGGGACGGAAGATTACTACAACGGGGCTTGGGACTTTGGCGGCGTCAACGGAGCCCAGCCTTTCGCCAATCTGCACCAGGGTGCTCCGTATATCCTCAATCCGGAGCGGATCGGCGGTCGCTATTGCCTCTACCGCTGGCACATCGAGGGTCCCATCGCCTTTGAGAAATCAATACGTGTGACCATCGAGCACGGAACCGCCGACGACCGTTCCGATGATTTCTCTTCTGTGGCCTACTGGTATCAGACTGAGCCGCACGCAGCCTTCCCTCCGCTCCCCGCGGCGGCAGATCGCATCCCGAAGGTCTATAGCGTGGGCGGACCGAAGGGACCAGCGCCCGTGCCCGGCAGCTAAGGCACTTCGCTGAGAAGTGCGCCGCTCCTCTCTCCACGCAGTTGAGCCTACGGGCTCTTCGTCGCAGGAGCGCGCCCATAACTTCCTGCGCAACGTATGAACTACCTTTGCGCGAGCGGTTGTGCTCATGCTTCTCTGTGTTATCCCCCCTGCGCCGGCCGGACTTCGGCCGGCACAAGGATTGCGTGGCATGCTCTGCCTCAGTCAGCCTTCAGTCCCAGGTCCTTGCCCATCGCGCGAAATTCCTTCTGGTACGTGTTCATCTCGCGCTCGGTGTTCCGCGCCTGTTCGGCAATGCGCTTGCCGTCAGGCTGACCGTTTGCCAGTTCCTGATTCATCTCCTGCAGGGTGTTCTGGATGCGCTCGTGAGTCTGCTGCAGATTCTGATTGCGCTGCTGGGCGGCGGCCCGCTGCTCCTCATTGAGCCCCTGGTAGAGACGCTCGCGGTCCTGCTGCATCGTCTGGAGACGCTCCTGGAGCTGCTGTTGCTGGCGGCGCGCCTCTTCCACGTTAAACGAAGAGCCCTTTGCTGTCCGCGCCATGGTGCGCGCCTGTGTCCGTGTCTGGGTCATGGACTGATCGCAGGTGCGGTACTGGTCGCGCTGCTCGGTGGTTGCCATCGAGTGAAGGCGGTCGTGCTTCTGCTGGCGAGTCTGATCCCGTGTCTGGTCCTGAGCACCTTTTTGCGTCTGGTCCATAGTTCCTTGGCCGCCCATTTGGCCGGAGCCGGACCCTTGGCGCTGTCCCTGTCCCTGTTGGCCGCCACCACCACCGCCCTTGCCATGTTGCGCGAGCAGTATTCCAGAGGTGAGCGCGAGGGAAAGAGCGAACGATAACATGAGATTCCAATTCTTCACAGCAGATCCTTTCCGGGATGCCTGTATTAGGCCCGATCCCAACACTGCGTAAACTTTGACTGACCTGCCGGGAAAAAGGACGGTGAGCTGGATCACATGGAAGAGATTTTTTGCGAGGCTGAAGGAGTCTGTCCGCTCAGGCGGTGACTGCCAGCTCCATTGCTGCGGTGGCCTGTGGCACAAGATCCGCCTCGCCGAGCAGAGATCGAACAACGTCTGCGGCGCTGTAACCGGTTTGACCGGGCGCAAGAAACTGCGCAGCGGTATTGAGATCGTCCCCCGCGGTCACCAGAGCCGGCTCGACGGTTTGGTCCGCGCGGACCTGCGCATGGCCGATATTGGCTAGCAAGGCGTTGCACAGGCATTTGCGGCCCGCCGTATCCTCGGCCTTGCCGCCCTTGGCGACGTAGTTTTCCACGGGTTCGGCAGCGCACCGGTACCCGATGGTGCCACCGGGCGTGAGATAGGGCTCGCGCAGATAGCCGAGATCGCAGACGCGCTTGCGCTGCTGATAAATGGGGAGAGCCGAAGATGTGCCCTCAAGCTGCGCGACCTTGAAAGGGAATCCCGTCGGCGAAGCCAGCGGGTCGGTAAAGACATGCCCCGCTCCGGCCGCTACCTGGGCCAGCAGTGCCGCTCTCAGGTCAGGACGCAGGCCGGACTCCTCGCTCAGGGCAAAGGCTGTCCCAACCTGGATACCCGCGGCGCCCTGGTCGAGCGCCTCGCGCAGTTTGCTTGCGCTTCCATATCCGCCGGCCAGCCAGAAAGGCACGCCCAGCGTCCGCAATTCTTCAATGTTGACCCGGTCGCGCTCGCCATAGAGCGGTTCGCCCGCGGTATTCAGTTGAAGCTTGCCGCGGGGCGGCGCATTATGTCCGCCGGCTATCGGGCCTTCGATGACAAAGCCGTCGACGCGGCCGCTGGCCCGGCGCAGCATGGTGGTGGCCAGCGTGTTGGAGGAGACGATGGCAAGGAACCGCGGGCGGTGCAACTCCGGCAAGGGGCTCTCGGCATACTCGGCTGGATCGAGCTGCATCAGCGTGTCTGTTTCCTGAACGGCGCCTGTGATGGAAAGCTTGTATTCGGCGGCACGGTGCGCGGCGAAGGCGTCGAGCACGCCGGGAATGTGAAGCGGAATGCCGGCGCCCATCAACACATAGCCCACGCCGGCCAGCATGGCGCCGTAAATCGAGGGCAGATGCGGTATCTGCACCTTCTCAAGAAAATTGATTCCTACCGGGTTCTTGTGTCCTTCACGCGCCAGGAAGACTTCAACGAAGTTGGCGACCATGCAGAGTTCAACAAGCTTGCGCGTATCGCGGCGCTGGTGCATGGGCAGGACGGGATAGGGCGCGCCGGCGGGCTTGCCGCCCGGGACAAAATATTCCTGCCAGATGCGGCGGGCCATCTCGGGAAACGGAAAGGCGTCGAGACCGCGGCGCATGTAGCCGCCTTTATCGCCGTCGGCGAGACGGCGGACAAAAAGGGAATCAAGCGCCGTCCCGGAGACTACGCCGAGCTGCCCGAGCTTGGAGACGGCCTGGGCCAGGCGCCAGTTAGACACGCCGATACCCATACCGCCCTGAATGATTTTAGGAAACTGCATTCTTTATTCTTTCACAATTTGCCTTGAATGAGGATTTTAATCCAAGATTTGATGGCTGGCATCAAGAAAAATCAGTAAATTCCTCCCATAGGGTGGTTCCGGAGTGGTCTTCGGGCGGATTGGGCCCTAAATCCTTTCGCGCAGGAAGCTGATCACATGGTCGGCCTGGACTACGCCAGCCATGCGGTTCTGGTCATCCACAACCGGGAGCGAATGCAGATTGTACTTGTCGAAGAGCTCGGCCAGATCATTCTGCTTGAGATCGGCCGGGCAGGAGAGCACCCGGGATTCTGCGAGGACATTGAGCAGCGTGTCGGGTTGCGCCATCACCAGCCGGGCCAGCGAGACCGCGCCGTGCAGCACGCCTCTATCGTCGAGGAGGTAGATTTCAGTCACACTCTCCGGGTCGCCGTCGAAGTTGCGAAGAGCCTGCACCGCCTGGGCGACCGTGGCATCCACGCTGACGTGGACGAAGTCGGTGGTCATGCAGCCAGCGGCGGAGTTCTCGGGGAACTCGAGCAGCTCCTCGACCTCCTGCCGCTCTTCCGGCTCCATCTCTTCGAGGATGGCGTCAGACTGATCCTCGGGCAGCTCGGCCAGCAGGTCGGCGGCGGCGCCGGGGTCCATCTCTTCGACGATATCGGCGATCTTTTCCTCGTCCAACTTTTCGAGCAGGGCCTTTTGTAGTCTCGGCTCGACCTCTTCCAGCGTCTCGGCAGCCACCTCTTCATCGAGCGCGGTGAATACGGCCTCGCGCTCGGCCGGGGCCAGGTCTTCGAGAATCTCGGCCAGGTCGGAGGGGTGCATCTCAGCCAGGCGTTCATACTCGATGCGCAACTTGACCCGCCGCGTCGGATCGACCTCGATGACATCTACAAACTGCCAGGGAATGCCGCTCGGCTTTAGCTTGCGCGAGATTGACTCAAGCGAAGCGCGCGGAAGCATGCCTTTGAAGATGCGGCGGAAGGCTCCGCGCAGCCCTACCTCGACCTCAGCCACGCGCAGCAGGTGCGCGGCGCCCTTGCCCATCCACTCCAGGTCCACGTCGTTGGCGCGGACTACCTTACGGCCGTGGATGTCGATGATCTGCCGGTCTACCAGGTCGCGTTGCAGGTAAAGGTAGTTTTCCTCGTCCTTCAATGGAACCAGCGCGCCGGCGGAGCGCAGTTCCAGCGTGCCGGCCGGTGTCTCCATCACGTCCTGCGAGGGCACGATCGACAGCCCGGCGCGTGTCTTCAGCACCAACCCTGCCACTTTGCCGCCGTCCGGGCCGGTGGCCACGGCGATGTCCTTGAGCTTGCCGCGCAGGTGTCCCTGCGCATCGGTCACCGGGGTGCCGAGCAGCGCCGTCAGGCTGACGCGGGCTGTGCTGCGTGTCTCCATGAAGCGAGTGTATTCTCCTCGACCAGTGTAAGCCTGTGGAGGGTCGCGGAATCTCCGTCTTTCTTTGCAACGCTTGACACAAACGATTCCAGCCATGAAACTGCCAGCAGGTTGTTGCGGCGTCGCGGGGTGGCGCTTGCAGCCCGTTTCCGAAAAAGGGGCGGAATACGAACCGGGTGAGCGCGCGCAGGACAGAACGGCGAAGTCTTCGGCTGAACTCCACGATGGAGAGCGTGAGCGAGGTGGAAGCTGCCGCGGACAGGCTGGCGGGCGAGGCTGGAATGGATGAGGATGAGCGCTTCCATGTAACCATGGCAGTGCGCGAGGCGGCCGTGAATGCCGTTCTGCACGGCAATGCATACGACCCCGCCAAGCAAATCACCTTCGCTTTTGAAAACACCGGAACGGCTCTCGTATTTGTCATCACCGACCAGGGCGTGGGCCTGGATCCGGATACGCTTCCCGATCCCCTGGCGCCGGAGAACCTGCTGCGCGGAACCGGCCGCGGCATCTTCCTTATCCGTTCCTTCATGGATGAGGTACACTTTCGTCAACTGCATCCCGGAACCGAATTGACGCTGGTGAAGCGTCTGGCGCCGGCGGGCGACAACACTTAGGCGGGTGGTCCGCATCGGTATGCGGACGGAGGAGTGAAGTCGTCCATCCTCACCCGCAACAAGCCAGGTTGACTGTTTTTTCGTCAGCCGGGGATGTTAAAGTGCTATAACCGTAGTACCGACAAGGAGGATTTTTCGTGGCACTTACAATTGCTTCCCGTGAAGTGGACGGCGTTGCCGTTCTGGACCTCAGTGGGCGGATTACGCTGGGCGAGGGCAGTGTACAGTTGCGCGACGCCATTCGCGACCTGATCAGCAAAGGTCAGAAGAGCATTCTGCTCAACCTGGGCGATGTGAACTACATCGATAGCTCGGGATTGGGCGAGCTGGTGAGCGCCTACACTACTGCCAAGAACCAGGGCGCCAGTTTAAGACTGCTGAAACTCACCAAGAAGGTTCATGATCTGCTGCAGTTAACCAAGCTCTATACAGTCTTCGATATCTACGATGACGAGGCGAGCGCCGTCGGATCGTTCAGATAGTCCAGGAGCTGACCGCGCGCGGGCAACAGCGATCAAGCGCAAAGATTGAAAGGGCCATCCCGGCTGCCGGGATGGCCTTTTTACAAATCAGACAGCGGCGGAATCCTGTGCCGGGATTCGGTCCGCATGAGGGCTTCTAAAATTTAACCTCGGGCACGGCTTGCGCTGCGGGGCTGGCCGAAAAGTACGCATTGTTCTGATGGAAGCCGGCGATGTTGGCCCAGATGTTGTTGGGGAATTCGAGCACGAAGGTGTTGTAGTCCTTCAGCGCATCGTTGTAACGCTTGCGGGCCACGCCGATCCGGTTTTCGGTGCCGGCCAGCTCATCCTGCAAGCGCATGAACTGGTCGCTTGATCGAAGCTGGGGATAGTTCTCGGTGAGCAGCAGCAGCCGTCCGATGGCGCCGTCAAGCCTGTTGTTCGCGGCGATCTTGGCCTCCGGTCCCTGTGCGTTCAGCATGCCGGCGCGGGCATTGGCGATATCGCCAAAAACCGTGCTCTCCTCTTTGGTGAAGCCTTTCACCGTCTGCACCAGATTGGGAATCAGGTCAGCGCGCCGCTCCATTTGCACATCGACCTCGGACCATGCTGCCTTCACATCCTGATCCTTGGCTACCATCTGATTTCTGGCGCTTACGTAGCTGCCAAAGACCATAAGGAAGGCCAGAAAGAGTACGCCGACAATGCCCAATGCAATGATCACTCCACGCTTCATACAGTGTTCTTCTCCTCCGGCTTCCGTTCGAGGAAGCACCTTTAGAAACTCGGCTTCGAGCTTGTTCTCAGCGCGAAAAGCGGGGTCGCTGAATCCCTTATGCCTTGCCTTCTGTGTAAGCACGCCACATTTTCCGAGCTTAGGCCGGGCTGACATCTGAAGGCTGAGAGCTGAAAGCCGACCGCTAGAAGCTGCTTTGCTACCAATCGCCTCCGGCGCCGCCTCCGCCAAAGCTGCCTCCGCCGAAGCCACCAAAGCCGGAACCACCTCCGCCTCCGCCTCCGCCAAACCCACCGCCGCTGAAGCCACCACCACCAAAGCTTCCGCCAATCCACGGCCCTCCGCCCCAGCCGCCAAAGAAGAGGCCCCAGCCGAGCAGCATGCGCAGAATCGAAAATCCGCCAAAGAAAACGAGGATGATAATCAGCAGGATGAGCTTTGCGAGGGGAGAACTCTGCTGCACCGGCTGACTGACCGGGACGGGCTGCTGGCTGAGCGTCACTCCAGCGTCGGCGGCGATTACGTGCGCGATCTCGCCGACGGCCAGACCCACGGCAGCGTCGTAATTTCCGGCGCGCAGGTAGGGAACCATCTCGCGGCCGATATCGCCCACTTTGCCGTCAGGCAGAATTCCTTCGAGGCCGTAGCCCACCTCAATCCGCCGCTTGTGGTCGTTGATCGCGAGCAGCACCAGCACGCCGCGATCCGAGCCTTTGCGGCCCATCTTCCATTTGCTTTCGAGTTCGTCGGAGTAATCGGCAGCGTCTTCCCCGTCGAGGGTTTTCACCGTGACCACGGCGATCTGCGCATTCGCCTTGGAGTGGTCCAACTGGTTGCAAATGTTGTCGATCTGCGCGATGGTTCCAGGCGACAGAACATGGGCAAAGTCGCTGACGTAGTCGGTAGGTTGGGGTAGATCGGCAACCCGCTGAGCTGCCAGGGGAACGGTGAGGATTCCAGCCAGCATTGCCATCGGCAGGAAAAATGTCAAAAGTGCGCGGCGAAGTCCTTTCATTCCCTTTCATTGTACGCGGGCAGGCCTTGGGAGGTTCCATTCAGCCTTCGGCCATTCGTGCCTCGTGTCCTTTTCTGGACGCATCTTCTGATTTGCTACGCAGCTTCTGGAGCCAGGGGCAGGAAGCCTGGGACTGAAAGCAGGATCGGGCAGCTACACTTGTGAATAATGAGACAGAATCAGCTTCCCACACCACCTATTGCCCGCAAGGAACATACTGAGGCGCGTTTGCACGGCGCCGTCCTGGCCGACGACTACGCATGGCTGCGCGAGAAAGAGAATCCCGATGTGGCAACCTACCTCGAAGCTGAAAATGCCTATGCGGATGCCTGCATGGCTCCGCAGGCCGGCCTGCGCGACGAACTTTACAAGGAGATGCTCAGCCACATCAAGCAGACCGATGTGTCGGTACCTTTCCGCGACGGCGGCTGGTGGTACTACACGCGCACCGAGGAGGGCCTGCAGTACGCAATTCATTGCCGCAAATCCGGCTCCTCCGCTGCGCCGGATGCTGACGCGCCGGAACAGGTGATTCTCGACGGCAACAAACTGGCCGAGGGCCACGCCTTCTTCGCCATTGGCGCTACTGACATCACGGACGATGGCCGTTGGCTGGCGTATACGACGGATACGAAAGGTTTTCGCCAATACACCCTGCACATCAAGGATCTGGCGACCGGCGAGACGCTCCCCGGCGAAGTCGAGCGTGTGGGCTCCGTAGTGTGGGCGGCGGACAATCAAACACTGTTCTACACGGTCGAAGACGAGGAGCAGAAGCGCCAGTACCAGTTCTGGCGGCACATACTGGGCGCGCCACATGCCGAAGATGTGCTGGTGTACCAGGATGACGACGAGCGCTTCAACCTGGGCGCCGGTCGCACTCGCGACGGCAAATATCTGGTACTGGAATCCGGCAGCCATACGACCACCGAATGCCGTGTGCTGCCTGCCCATCAGCCCGGCGGCGATTTTGCCGTAATCGCGCCTCGCGAGGATGAGCATGAGTACTACGTTGACCATCGCAACGGGACCTGGTTCATCCGCACCAACGACCGCGGACGCAACTTCCGGCTGGTCACCGCGCCGGTGGAGGCGGCAGCCCGCGAGAATTGGGCAGAGTTGATCTCGCACCGCGATGCCGTGATGCTGGAGGATGTGGATCTCTTCGCGGGCTTCTTCGTGGCCTGCGAGCGCGAAGACGGCCTGCCTCGTCTGCGCCTGTGGAGATTTTCAGGCGAGGCCGCCGCAGCCGCTCCGGCCGGCGAGATCGCCTTTCCTGAGCCGGCCTACAGCGCCGCGCCGCATATTAACCGCATCTTCGAGACGTTCACCTTCCGGTACTCCTACCAATCGCTGGTTACGCCCAGTTCGGTCTTCGAGTACGATTTGGCCGCGGGAGGCTCCACGCTTCTGAAGCAGATGGAGATCCCCGGTGGGTTTGACCGTGAGCTTTATGCCAGCGAACGCATGCACGCCACGGCTCCCGATGGCGTCAAAGTTCCCATTTCCGTCGTTTACCGCAAGGATAAACGCGAGCCGGGCAAGAATCCCGTTTACGTCTACGGTTACGGCTCTTACGGATACGCCTTGCCGCTTGGCTTCAACTCCAACCGGCTCAGCCTGCTTGATCGCGGTGTGGTGATGGCCTATGCTCATATTCGCGGAGGCGGTGACTTAGGGAAGCCTTGGCATGATGCGGGCAAGATGCTGGCCAAGCGCAATACCTTTACTGATTTCATTGCTTGCGTGGAGCACCTCACTGCCTCCGGTTATGGCGACCCGGCAAAGGTTGCCATCGAGGGAGGTTCAGCCGGCGGATTGCTGATGGGCGCAGTCGTCAACATGCGTCCGGAGCTTTTCCGCGCTGTCGTCTCTCACGTGCCGTTTGTGGATGTGATGAATACGATGCTCGACTCATCCTTACCGCTTACGGTACCTGAATACGAGGAGTGGGGCGACCCCAACCAGGAAGAGTATTTCCGCTACATGCTGAGTTACTCGCCCTACGACAACCTGAATGCGGCGAATTATCCGGCGATGCTGGTCAAGACGTCGCTGCACGACAGCCAGGTGATGTATTGGGAACCGGCCAAGTACGTGGCAAAGCTGCGGACTCTTAAAACCGACAGCAACCCGCTGCTCCTGGTGACGAATATGAAGGCGGGGCATGGCGGGGCCAGCGGCAGGTATGACTACTTGAAGGAGATCGCACTCGATTACGCTTTTCTGCTTCGCGCTCTTGAGGTCGTAAACTAGGAGCGCTGTCGGGGTTCGAGGAGCGATGGGCTGTGCAAGGAGAACGTATGCGGCGCATTGGAATGGTCGCCTTATTCATCGCGCTGTCTGGAGTGCATTCGGTTGGGCAGCAGATAAAATCCTCTGCTCCCCCGGCAAACGCCGCAATTCAGCCAAAACCTGTGACGGTTTACTCCGGCGGCCGGGGCGTAACGCGGCCCAGGCTTCTTCCCCTGGCATCGCAAGAGATCCGCCATCAGAAAGGGTGCCCCTTCGAGCAGAATGGTATTGTCATTTTGTCGCTGCTGGTCGACACCAACGGACATGCGCGCAACATTATGCTTCTTGAGCCCCTGGGGAATGACCTGGATCGCTTCGCGGTTCAGATTGCTGAAGCAGACCGGTTCACGCCTGGAACCTACAAGCGCAGACCGGTTGTCGTGGCGCGGTCGCTGCAAATCGATATGGATACCTGCGTTAGAGAGACCAAAGCGGCGGGGGGCAAGTACCTGAATGTGTGGACGCTGCGATCGATGCCGCGCCAGAAGCTGAGGAAGTTGCCCAAGGCGCCGCATATCGCGGTGCTTGCGCCGGAAACCGGGCCGGACGAAAATGCCAAAGTAGAATTGCGCCGTCCGGATTATTTCGCGGGCAATGAGAGCACGCCGGTGGTGATTTACTCTGCCCCGGCGGATTACGCGCCCGAGCTGAGGAAGAAGAAAATCAAGGGAACTACCTACATATCTCTGGTTGTTGATGCGCACGGCTTGCCGGAGAATGTACAGGTGATGCGTTCTCTCAATCCGAGTCTAGACAAGAATGCCGTTATTGCAGTGGAGCAATATCGATTCTTCCCCGCGATCAGGAACAACGAGCCTGTACCCTCCGCGATCACGATCGAAGTGAACTTTGCGCCGCCGCCGGCGCTGAGCCTGGACGATATCGGCGACAGTTATGACGCAAGCCAGTAGTCATGAGCGGGCACGGATGGGAGAATGGGAAGGCGGCATCGCATTTCTGCTGCGCATCGGTGCTGTTATCCGTTAAAGTATTTCCATCGCAATCAAAGTTGAGTAGAGAATTTTTGCGCCGTGGCGCCGGAAGAGAGCCGGGGATCTTCGGATCTGTTCGTGGTGCGGTGTGAAGGATTCGCAACGCAGGACAATGAATTCACGTGAACGCATTTTGGCTGTCTTGAATCGTCAACCGGTTGATCGTCTGCCGGTGGATCTGTGGCACACGCCGGAGATTGGCGAGATGCTGCGGCGGCATTGTGGTGTCTCCGATGATCTGGCGATGTACCGCGCTCTCGGCCTTGACAAGATTGTCTGGGTCTTCATGGATTACCGGGAACTTTCGGGTGAGCGGGCCGGAGCGCAAAGCGGCGCGGGCGCGGAAGAGGGCGGCAGCCGCACCATGTGGGGAGTTCCGCTCAGGGACATTAAGGCCGGTGAGGCCCATTACGCGGAGTTTGGCGCTGCGCCGCTCGCGGGCTATGATACCCCGGAGTCGCTGGACGACTATCCGTGGTGGCCGAGTGTGGACCGCTTCGAGTACGAGAGCGCGGTTGCGAAGGCACAGGAGGCAGCGCGGGAGTTTGCCGTCATCGGCCCCTGGGTGTCGTTCTTTGAAATTTACTGCCAGATGCGCGGGCTGGAGCAATCACTGATGGATCTGGTGCAGGCGCCCGGGCTGGTGGACGCGATTCTCGACCGCGTGGAGTCGATTCAAACCGAGATGATGAAGCGCTTCTTTGCCCGCGCCGGCAACGCGCTCGATCTGGTATTCATCAGCGATGACATCGCCGGGCAGACTTCGCTGCTGATGTCGCCCGCGCATTGGAGACGCCATTTACAGCCGAGGCTCCAGCGCTGGTGCGATCTGATTCACGCGCATGGTTTGCGTGTCTTTTACCACACCGATGGCGCGGCGCGCCGCCTGCTGGGGCCGATCCTCGATTGTGGCGTGGATGTACTGAATCCGATTCAGCATGCGTGTCCGGGGATGGAGTTGGAGGGGCTCAAGCGCGATTTTGGCTCTCGCGTCATCTTTCATGGTGGGGTGGACAATCAGTTTGCTCTGCCGCGGGGAACAGTGGAAGATGTCCGGCGCGAGGTCCGATATTGCATGGACACTCTGGGCGCGGGCCGCGAAGGTTATATTTGCTGCTCGTGCCACAACGCTCAGCCCGGGACGCCGATTGAAAATATCCTTGCCATGATTGAAACGGCGCAGAGCTAATCCGCGCAGTGATATTGACAGAAGCGCTTCAGCGCGTTGTCTCCACCATTGCTTCGGTGCTTTTACTCATCTTGGCGGTGCGTTCAAGCTTGTCCCAGTTGAATGGTTTGCCATCGATGGCGCGCTTGAGTGTCTTGAAGAGCACGAGCGAGAAGACCTGGCGGTAAGCGAAGCGTTGCAGCCAGATGTGGAAGAGCAGCCACCCATCGCCTTTATTGGCGGGATGCCGGCGTTCCAGACTAAAGGCGATCGTCGAAGTGATGAAGTCGATGAGCAGAAAGGCGAGGAAGTACGCTACCAGCTTGATGAGGCTGGCGGCGGAGGCTGCCTCGGGATGGTAGTAGCTGTCTACGAAGTAGTTGACGACGCCGGCCGCGAACATGAGGTCGATAAAGGGCGAGACCAGCGGCAGAAGCATCTGGAAGATGAGGATATTGGGCAGCGCGAACAGCCCCATGGCCCTGTTCCGCACAAAGGCGGCGCGGTGCTTCCAGACAGCCTGCAGCGTTCCAAAAGACCAGCGGAAGCGCTGGCGCATCAGACCCTTGGGATCGATCGGCGCTTCAGTGAAGGCGAGGGCGCGATCCTCGTAGTCCACCTTCAACCCTTCTTCGAGAAGATGCATCGTCAAATCGGCATCTTCGGCGACGGTGTCGAGAGGGTAGCCGCCCGCGGCCTTGACGGCGGCGGTGCGCCAGGCGCCGATGGCGCCGGGAACGACGGTGACTACGTGGAAGAGATCAAGAGCGCGGCGCTCGAAGTTCTGGCTGGTGATATATTCAAGGGCCTGCCAGCGTGTCCAGAGGTTGACGCGGTTGCCTACCTTGGCATTTCCCGCCATGGCGCCGATCTTCGAGTCCTGGAAATGCGGAATAAGCTTGGATATGGCGTCAGAAGCGATTAGGGTATCGGCGTCGATGCCAACGTAAATCTCTTCATCGATTCTTTCGAGGCCATGGTTCAGTGCGGCTGCCTTGCCCTCGTTGGCCTTGGTGAGGACCTGGACATGGCCGGCAGCGATCTCGGCCGCGTAGGCCGCGCGAGCTACCTCAGCGGTGCGGTCCTTCGATCCGTCGTCGATCACGATGATGCGGAGGTTCTTGTAGTCCGAATTGAGCACCGAGCGGATGGTGCGAACAATCACCGCCTCTTCGTTGTATGCGGGAATCAGGACGGCTACGCGAGGATTGTACGCGGACGCAGTGAAGCGGCGGGGCTTGCGCAGGCGGTCGATCACGGCAAGAAGCCCGACAAGCAGCAGGCGCGCGCTCATCAGTATGTCGCCGACGAAGAAAACCATCACGATGAATTCAGCGATGAATGCCGCGCTTGAAAATGCAATCGAGTCAGGAATAGCCCTCAGATACTGTCGGAAGGTGAGTTTGGGCATCACCTCGGCGGTGGTCTTGCCGATGAGCGCGGAGACCGGGACGATTTTGTAGCCGTGCGCGCGCACGGTGTCAATCAGTACAGGCAGCGCGGCCACGGTAGCCGAGCGGTTGCCGCCTCCGTCATGGAGCAGAATGATCGAGCCGCGGAATTGCGGCTTGGCTTTCATCACTGCCAGCTGGTTGAGAACGATTTGTGATATCTGGGCCGGCGTCTTGCGCGGATTCTCGTTCCAATCATTGGTGTCGATCTGGTTGCCGATGATGATGAATCCGTCGTTCTGAACACGGACGATGGGAGCGGCCTGATCGTCGGTATCCGGCTCTTCGTCGATGTCATAGGGCGGCCGGAAATAGAGGGGCTGCAGTCCGAGTTTGCTGGCGAAGAGGCGCTCGGTGAGCTTGACCTCCAGGTCCAGTTGCTGCGGAGAAATTGCGCTGATGTCGGGATGCGTGTAAGTATGATTGCCGATCTCGTTACCTTCGCGCACAATCCTCCGCATCAGACTGATATTTTCGGAGGCTTGGTCCCCGATCAGCATGAAGGTGCCCGTGGCGCCCTTGGCCTTGAGGATGTCGAGGATCTTGGGAGTCCATCTTGGGTCGGGTCCATCGTCGAATGAGAGCGCGACCTCATGGGGATGGTAGCCGTAGTACTGCACTGTGTAGGTTTGCGGATACACAGTCATCTGTTCGTTGATAATCAGCTTCTTCCGAGGATCGGGTTCGTCGGGGTCGATAACGACCGTGCGCTTGCCCGGCTTGGGCAGGCCAGTCACGCGCATAATATCGCCTTCGCCCTGGTCGTCTACATCGTGACCCGGCGGCACTGACCCCAACACGTTCACGGAATTGGGATCGGTCGGCTTGTCCCACACATTCCAGAGTGAATTGTCCTCGGACCCCAGCCGCCACAGGGCGAAAGTCTGCAGGCCCAGCTCGCGCGCGGCACGCATCTCGTTCAGAAGCGTGACGCCGTCGAGGAACCAGATCACATGGCGTTGATTGGTGTCCTCGTCAATGTATTCGAAGTGCGGATTGAGGGATTTCGGGTCCAGATCGAGGCCGGCCTCCGCGTCGGCGGCGCGCTGCCATGCGTCAGCGACTGTGAGGTCTTCCGTATTGATGACCTTCGGCTTGGCAGGCTTCCTGTAGCGGCCGTGTTTTGGAGCCGGCGGTATTGAGAGTACCCAGTCGTAGCCGTAGTTGCCGATTGCGCAGATAATCTTCTGCTTGGGCACGACTTGGAGCACGTGGCGCAGGTTGGCTACGAACCAGTCCTGGCCGGCGATCGGGCCGGGATCGCTATCCACCTCGTGCTCATCGTAGTTCATCAGCACGATTCCGTCGGAGTTGGCGGCCATCTCTTTCAAGTCGCTGTCGCTGATCGAGACGGGAACCGCTACATAGAGACGCAGATTGTGTGGGTGCAATGCCGCGTAAAGACTCTGAACAAAGCTCAAATAGGCCGGATCGGAATCGTCCGGAAGACTTTCAAAATCCAGCGAGATGCCGCGGTAGGCTGGGAATGCGAGAAGGAAGCGAAGGATCTGCTGGCACAGAGCTGCGCTCCTGCCCGGGTCCATCAGGATGTCGCCCACGCCGCCATCCCAGCTCTGGGTGCGCATGTTGTAGTTGCTGATGTGGGGAAAGATCTCAGTATCTTCCTTGGCATTCTGGATGACTCGTTTGACTTTGTCCAGATCGTCAGGATCGTGGATTATGTTCCCCTGGATAATGGGGTATTCCCGGATGTCGTCGGGGGTCATGCCCATGAGCGTTCCCTGGGGCGAATTGACGTGCAGCCACTCGGGGAACAGCATATCAATCTGATGAACGTGCTCCTTGAACGAGGAGAAGCTGGCGGCATCATCGGGCGCGTAATAAGCTGCGCGCAGACCCTCGCCGGTATTGAAAGGAATGTCAGAAGGCTTTCGCGCGGTTTTGCGGCGAGTGGGGCGCAGGTCCCTTGAGCTGCGCTGGTACACATAGTGCTCGGGCAGCGCTTTGTAGTTATGCTTGGGTGTGGGCAGCAGGAGCTCGGGCAAGTGCTGATTGTGAAAAACGTTAAAGATGAATGTGGCCAGCACCAGCGTGGATGCGATAGCCACCACATCGAAAATGCGGCGCAGCAGCCTCCAACGCTTACGTTCGGGGTCAGAAAATATCTGGCGATCTGGAGTCGAGGATTTCATTCACGCATCAGTTTCCGAATTAATTGGCACAAGCGAATCACAAAAAGGTGTATTCTTCCACCCAAGCATCAGCGTTTTTGCATCCGGAAACGCTGCTCGGAAAAAGGCGTGCAATAGCTATACCTGAGTCAGCGCCTGATCTGAAATGTCAATTTTGCGCCAGCTACTGCCACGGCCACTACATAGTACGAATCGTATGGAACTAGCCTCACAGAGTCAATCGACGGCCCCCCGTCCTGGTATCTCGGGGTCTCACGTACCCGTTCGAGCCGCTCTCTCGCCCATTTTGGCGGTGGTTGCCGGTCTGCTCTTGCGCCTGTGGATGCTCAAGAAGCTCTTTCAGGTTGTCGAAGACACCAGAATCTACGGAGGGATCGCGGAGAATCTTCTTTGGCATGGCAGTTACGCCTTCACAGGAGCAAAAGGCATATTGCATCCCACGCTGATCCGCCTGCCGGGGTATCCGCTCTTCCTGGCGATGTGTTTCCGGATCTTTGGTGAAGGTCATTATGTCGCGGTGGCCTATGTTCAAATTGTACTCGATTTAGTCGCATGTCTGCTGCTGGCTGACTTCGCCCGCCTTGTAGCGCCCCGGGCGTATCGCTCCGGCGCGGCGCACTGCACGCTGTGGCTGGCGGCGTTGTGCCCCTTTACCGCGACCTACGCGGTTCAGCCGCTGACGGAGGGGCCGACGGTCTTTTTGCTGGCGTTGTCTATGTGGGCTGTGGCCCGCTTTCATGGGCGGCCGGGATGGAAGTACGCGCTTGTCTTCACCTTTGCGGCGAGCTGTAACGCTTTGCTGCGTCCGGACGGAGCGCTGGGCGCCGTCGCTCTGGCTCCGGCGATGTTCCTTGGATTACCCCGGACAGCGATTCCGCGTCCCCGGCTGATTCGCATGACCCTGATCTGCGTGGTTTTGGCGGCGCTTCCTTTTGGTGTGTGGACCGCGAGGAACTGGCGCGTATTCCATATTTTCCAGCCGCTGGCGCCGCGTTCGGCAGCGGATCCGGGAGAGCCTGTCTATTCCGGCTGGGAGCGCTGGGTGGGAACCTGGTGTCTCGACTATGCGTCCACTTACAACATCTACTGGAACATGCCGGACCACCCAATGGAACTGGCCGACCTGCCCGTTCGGGCCTTCGATTCGCCCGCGCAGCACGCCGAAACCGCCGCGCTCTTTACCGCCTACAACCGAAGCGGTTACCGGGTGACGCCGGAGATTGACGAGGGCTTCGCGAAGCTGGCCCGGGAGCGCATCGCCGCGCGGCCGCTCCGCTACTACCTATGGCTACCGATGGGCCGCCTTGCCGATATGTGGCTGCGTCCGCGCCTGGACGTTATGAACATCGACCTGGATTGGTGGGTCTATTCGCGCCACCATGCAGAGACCCGCTTCAGTTACGCCTATGCGGCGCTAAATGTGTTCTATTTGCTGATTGCGCTGGGTGGTCTATTCCTGCGGCCTCGCTTCTGGCAGGCCCTGCTGGCTTATATGATGCTGCGCAGCGCGCTGCTGCTTACCGTGACGGCTCCTGAAACCCGCTACACGGTGGAGTGCTTCCCGATGCTCTTTGTGCTGGGTGGTGTTGCTCTTTACTGGGTGACGTACCGGGTGTGCTTATCAGTCTTGAAGGTAAAGGCATCGCCCGGCAGCCGCTGATTGAGTTTGATATTGGAGTAGGTTGAGACGCGGTACTGGCCGGGACCTTCATCGAAGAATTGCTTGAGAGTTACGTCGCGCTCGGGATCGACCCAGATGGTGATCTTGCGAAAATACTTGAGCACCGCCGAATCTTTGGGGACCAATTCAAGCTTTTCGGTCCTGACTTCGCCAACCATCTCGGAGCCTTGGTATGTAATGTTCCACTTCTCGGCCAGATCTTTTCCGCTGGCGCCAAAACCAACCCCCACGTAACTCTCGAGCTTGCTGGCCTTGGAAATGGTGGTCACCTGATCGATCAATTTCTCATACAGCCTGGCGGTGCCGCCGTTGACCGTGATCACCTTGGGCACAGGCCTGTCATTCTCCTCGCGGATGTGAACGCCCATCTTGAAGGACTTGCCCTTGCGCTCGTAGTAAATCGAGCCCTTCTGGATGTTCTTGTCGGTTACGGGTTCGGTTGTCACCGAGTCAAACTCGAAATCTGCCGAGGCCGTGCGGAAGCTTGCCGCGGACTGGTCAAGTTTGCGCAGCACGCTCTGGAGATTGTCCGCCGCGAAGGCGGGCCGCCCCGGCAACAGAATGATCGCCGTCAGAGCGGCGAAAGCAAAGCCAGATTTTCTTCCCAGATACATAAGCTCCCTTGATTCGTTGGACGCGCATCCGCATTTCGCGGACGAGTCCGGCCAGATTACCGGTGTGCCCAGATCTTCCAGGCCAGATGCCCCCGGGAGTCCATGACGGTTTGCCATCGCTCAACGAAGACGGCATCTCCGGTCACCGGCTCGATTGCGTCGCGCAGCGCGCTTCTCACCACGCGGTCGGAGGCGCCCTCGGGTATCGTTACATCCGAAGCTCGTACCGTCACGATCAAGCCGTTGTTGCCGTCACCGCTGATCTGAATCGGATGCATGAGCGCCGTGATGGGAGATGGCTTTGCGCCGAAGTTCCACAATTGCGGCGTGACGAAGATGAACAGGAGAATCAGCGTAACCATCACATCGTAGTGGAAGCATCCGCGGGGATAGGCCCAGTAGAAATAGCTCTTCAGAATCTGCTTGAAGCCGCGCCTGGACCGTCCGGCCATGGGCACATCTGAGTTTAACGCAGGGTTCAAGGGTTTCATCATGCTTCCCTCGCAATCCGTTCAAGTCCGCCCATATAGGGCTGAAGGGCCGATGGAATCAGCACCGTGCCGTCAGCTTGCTGATAATTCTCCAGGATCGCCACCCAGGTGCGGCCCACGGCCAGACCGCTGCCATTGAGCGTATGGACAAATTCCGGCCTGGCCTTTGCGGCCTGACCGGATGTGGCGCGGTAACGAATGTTTGCCCGCCGAGCCTGGAAGGCTTCGAAGTTCGAGCAGGAAGAAATCTCCCGGTAAAGTCCCTGTCCCGGCAGCCAGACCTCCAGATCGTAGGTCTTGGCCGACGAAAAGCCCGTATCGCCGGTGCACAGCAAGACCCGGCGGTAGGGCAGGCCCAGTGCCTCCAGAATCTCCTCGGCATCGCGGGTCAGATTCTCGTGCTCGGCGTCGGACTCCTCCGGCCGGGTGAACTTGACCAGCTCCACCTTCTGGAACTGGTGCTGCCGGATGATGCCGCGTGTATCCTTGCCGGCGGCGCCGGCCTCGGCTCGGAAGCAGGGCGTATAGGCTGCAAGCGAGATCGGGAGCTTCGCGTCGTCCAGAATCTCATCGCGGTAAAGATTGGTGACCGGCACTTCGGCGGTCGGAATCAGCCAGTGGTCGTTGTCCTTGTACTCGCCTTGCGAGGCGGCGTCAGCGTCGGCATCCGAGCAGCGGAACAGGTCCTCGGCAAACTTGGGCAATTGGCCGGTGCCGAAGAGGCTTCGGCTGTTGACCATGAAGGGCGGCAGCACCTCGGTGTAGCCGTGCCTGCGCGTGTGCATGTCGAGCATGAAGCTGATGAGCGCCCGTTCCAGCCGAGCCCCCGCGCCCATGTAGACGGCAAAGCGCGCTCCGCTCAGCTTGGCCGCGCGCTCCAGATCGAGAATCCCCAGCGCCTCGCCGAGTTCCCAGTGTGGTTTGGGCTCAAAGGCGTGTTCGTGCTTTTTGCCCCAGGTCTTTACGGTAACGTTATCGGCTTCCGATGCGCCTGCGGGCACTTCGTTGCGGGGCAGGTTGGGAACGCGCGCCAGCGCCTGCCGCATCTGTTCGTCCAGAGTAGCGGCTCGCTTGTCCAGTTCATCGAGCTTATCCTTCAGGGCGCGCGTCTCTTCCATCAGAGCCGTGGCATCCTGCCCGGCCCTCTTCAGCGCGCCGACCTGCTGGCTCAGCTCGTTGCGGCGCGCCTTCAGTTGCTCGGACTGCGTGATGGCCTCGCGCCGGCTCTTGTCGAGAGAGTGAAAATCCCCCAGCAGCGCTCCGGGATCGGCCCCGCGCGCGCGCAGTTTTTCCTCTACCAATTCCAGGTTGCCCCGGACAAATCCCATGTCGAGCATTTCACTAACAGTTTACCCGACCGGTCCGGTGCGCACTCCATTTCCGTCATCGCGGCGCACTCAGCGTAGTTGCGCCGTGTTTGGTTCGGTGGGCAGGGCCTGTGCCCAGGCGCAGAATGCATCGATTTCCCCGGGCGTGGGCGCAGTGCCCGGATGCAGCGGCCGGTAGTACCACAGCGGCATCTTGCCCTCGCGCATGCTGCGGCAGGAGCTCAACAGCCGGATGCGGGCCATCTCTGGACTGAGATTGTCCCAATTGGAAAAGTCGAGCATGGCGCGGCCCTGGCGAACGTCATTCTGCAAAAGCTGCGAGGTGGGCCAGACCATGCCGTACCAGGGAATTTTGCCCTGAGTGGAATGACAGTTATAGCACGACCGCTGCAGCGTGTTCTGTATGTCCGGATCAGGCTGGTGAAGCGCGGCGAAGGTGGCGTTCGCACTCGGCGCGCTGAGGTTGTAGTCAGGCTGGCGGAACTGCATCACCACCAGAAACGCGACAACGAGAATTCCGACAATCCAGATGATCCTGCGCATGGCTACTCTCCCTCCGTGGAAGTGGATTGCGTCTGGCGGTTGGCCTGTAGTTGCTGCCGGTGATGTATTGTTGCGGCTTTGGAAGGCGGTTCTGCGGAAGGAGGCTGAATGTACTGCTCAGGGATATTTCCGGTCAGCGCGTGAAGGAAGCTCACAATTGAGCTCACTTCGTCACTGCTGAGTTTTTCTCCTGTCTGGTATTGCCCCATGAGCCGCACGGCTTCATCGAGGGTCTTCACCTGGCCGTTGTGAAAATATGGGCCGGTTTCCGCCACATTGCGCAGGACCGGTACCTTGAAGTACATCCGGTCACGCGGCAGGCGGGTCACGTCATAGCGTCCGGGGTCCGACTTCTGGTCGGGCCAGTTGCGATATGCGCCCAGCTGCGCATAGGAGTTGCCGCCCATCGCCGTACCGGCATGGCAGGCAGCACAACCCGAGCGCAGGAAGACGCGCAGCCCCTCTTTTTCATGGTCAGAGAGGGCACTGGTGTTGCCTTCCAGGTACTCATCCCAGCGGCTGGGTGTTAAAAGCCCTTCCTCAAAGGTGGCAATGGCATCGGTTACGTTCTCCATGACGACCGGATCCTTGACGTCCGGATATGCCTGCCGGAATGCCTTGAGATAAGCGGGATTCGAATGAATGTACGCCAGCACTGCGCCGGGACCGGGCATGCCCATCTCCACCGGATTCATCATCGGTCCCGAGGCTTGCGCGGCCAGGGTAGCAGCGCGGCCATCCCAGAACTGGGCAAATTGAAGCCCCGCGTTGTAAACCGTGGGCGAGTTCCTGCCTCCAGGCATTTTGTTGTGCCCTTCCGAGACAGCCTTGCCCGGATCGACGCCATATTTTGCAAGCTGATGGCAGTCATTGCACGAGATGGAGTTATTTACCGAAAGGTGGGTGTCGTAATAAAGACGGCGCCCCAGATCGACACGCACGGCGGTGATCCCCACCGCGGGACCGTGCGCTGGCAGCGGTGAAAACATGAACAGTTGAGGCGGCGCGATGTCGGCGCTTGGGTCCGGATTCAGGGAGACGCCGCGGCAACCAGCCAGGGCCGCAAACAGGCAGAGCAAAACCGGTAACGCTGGAAATGCCTGTCTCTGCTTCCGCGGAAACCAATTGCGGGACGCACGGCTCGCGCACAGCGGGAAGCTGGCGCATTTTTTCAGCACCATTCTTGAATGGCTCAAAAGCGCGCCCAGAAGCGCGTCAAGGATGTGCTGGGCGGATACTCTGAAACCCCGCTTGCGTATTGCAGCGAGAACAATCTTGAGGCTCGTCATATGCTCCCTTCCTCCTGTCGTGCCGCGCATCCAACGTGCGGCGCGCCGGCTTTTCAGCGGCTCCACGACTCTCGCGCTTGTCTTGCCGCAACGGTGACAGCACTCCCGCGGCGGAAAATGCCGTCGGGCGGTTGAAGCGCCGAAGCACAAGAATCCAGCTCCGCTCAAAATTTGGATCCCGGTTTTTGGCGCATTTTGGGCCCGTTCAGGAGATTATGTCTGTGATGGAGGACATAGGGGCTTGTAACAGGACCGCTTTCATGAGGATGGCGGCCTTTCGCAGGTATTGCGGCAGGGGACCGCGCCCGCCGAAGGGGCCAGGGGCGCGATCTCTAACTTTAAATTTAAGAAATCGTTGAGCTTAATCCTGTCTTGTGAGGGATTCCGAGCCAGGCTCCAGCTGTCTCTGCCCTTCGGCGGTCAGGTTCTGCCATCCCGGCAACTGCTGGTTGCCGGTGATGAGCCGCGCGCCGCGTGTGAACGTGAAGTAGTTCCAGATCCAGGCGACAAAGACGGAGAGCCGGCTGCGGAAACCGATCAGGAAGAAGATGTGTACCGTGAGCCAGGTAATCCACGCCGGGAAGCCGCTGATGTGTCCTTTGAACGGCCACGAGACCCGGGCCACGGCGTCCATGCGGCCGATGGTGGCCATGTCGCCCTTGTCGAAGTAGCGAAAGGCCGGGCGGGGCTTGCCGGACAAGTCTGCGGCCAGCGCTTTGGCCACGTAGTCGCCCATCTGCATGGCAGGCTGGGCAACGCCGGGAATCTGGCGGCCGTCCTGCTCCAGGTGGGCCAGGTCGCCAAGAACAAAGACCTCCGGCAGGCCGGGCGGATTGAGATGGTCGCTGACGTAGACGCAGCCGCGGCGGTCGAGCGGTGCGCCCAGCAGCTTGCCGAGTGGCGAAGCCTGGACGCCGGCAGCCCAAACCGTGACGGCGGCGTCGAGGCGGAGATCACCGTCATCGCTGTTCAGTTGCACCCAGCCGGGGCCGATGCCGGTGACGTGCCTGCCGGTCTGGACCTCCACACCCAGCCTCTCCAGCGAGGCCTGAGCTTTGGCCGAGAGATCCGGAGGATATGCGCCAAGTATGCGCGGCGAGCCCTCCACCAAAAGCACCCGCGATTTGGCCGGATCAATGTGCCGGAAGTCGTGGCGCATATAAAGCTGGGCAATATCGCTGATGGCGCCAGCCAGTTCCACGCCAGTGGGCCCGCCGCCGATTACCACGAAGTTCAGCGGCGCGTGCCAGCCATGCTCCACCATCTGCCGCTCGGCCAGTTCGAAGGCCAGCAGCACCCGGCGGCGAATCTCGATGGCGTCCTCAATGGTTTTGAGCCCGGGGGCGAACGTACTCCACTCATCTTTGCCAAAGTAGGAGTGCGTGGCCCCGGTGGCCAGCACCAGATACTCATAGTCGAGGCGGGCGCCGCTCGCCAGGGCGATTCGCCGCGCCGGGATATCGACTTCAACCACCTCATCCATCAGGACCTGGGTGTTTGCCTGATGGCGGAGAATATAACGAATCGGCTGGGCAATATCCGCCGGGGAAAGCACCGCCAGCGCCACCTGGTAGAGGAGCGGCTGAAAGGTATGGTGGTTGCGCCTGTCAATTACAGTGACGTCAACAGGCAACCCGGCCAGGCCTTTAGCCGCATGAATGCCGGCAAAGCCTCCACCCACGATGACTACACGGGGACGCGGGCTCATCGCTACACCTTCTCCTTCTTCTCCCGATCTGATCGGATCCCTCACTCTGCGAGCCTCTTTCTCCGGGTTGCTCTCTGGGTTAAAGATGCGGGAGGGTGGGAAGAAGTGGCGGGCGGACAGTGAGTTTTCGATGGCGTTCCGCCGCGGTGCTGTAGCATCCATAGTATGATCGCGGGCGCAAGTTGGCTCTGGTGGGCGGGTTTTCATGCGGCGGTTGTTTTTCTGCTTATGGTGGATTCGCTGCTTCCCGGCCGGCGCCACGAGACGCGGCATCCCCATGGTGTTGCGTGGCTCTGGACGGGGGTCCTGGCCGTGGCCGCGGCGGGTTTTGCCATCTGGATTGCTGTCGCGCATGGGCGCCAGCCGGCTCTGGAGTTCGTGGCTGGCTACACCATTGAGCTCTCGCTCAGCATCGACAACCTGTTTGTCTTCCTGGTGATCTTTAGCGGCTTCCACATCAGCGAGCGCCGCCAGCACTATGCCTTGCTGTGGGGAGTGGCTGGCGCGGTTGTGCTGCGCGCCATTTTTATCGCCACCGGCGTGACCCTGATCCGCCGCTTCGAGTGGATTACCTGGGTCTTCGGCCTGATCTTGCTCTACGCGGCGTGGCGGCTGGTGCGCGGCGGATCGGCCCACGCGGCGATTCCGGGGTGGATTCGCCGCATGCAGCCGCCGGATGGTTCGCTGCTGCCGGTGATTCTGGCCGTCGAATTGACGGACGTGATGTTTGCGGTCGATTCCATCCCCGCCGTTCTGGCTGTCACCCGCAATCCCTTCGTGGCGTACACGTCGAACATCGCAGCCATTTTGGGGCTGCGCTCGCTCTACTTTGCGCTGGCTTCGCTGTTGGACCGCTTTCGCTACCTGCACTATGGCCTTGGAGTCCTACTGGCCTTTGTAGCGCTGAAGATGCTGACTGCGCACTGGATTGAGGTGCCGATTACGCTTTCGCTGGCAGTGATTGGCGCGATCCTGGGGGTGTGCGCGCTGGCGTCGTGGATGGTGGAAAATAGGGCATAGGGATCATGGGTCAGAGATCAGGGCGGTCAATGACCGGAATTTTTCGTTGTGACGCCTGGATTTTCCCCTTGCTCCTTCCTCGCCGCGTAACTTTTGCAGCGAGTCTGGTTGGCTTCTGTGCCGATTCTTTCGCTGGATCCCTGATCCCTGCCTCAGTCCATCGAAATCTGCACCAACTCCGGCTCAGGCTCCGATCCTGCCCGTTCGCGCTCCCGCCAGGACGGCTGCGGAACACCCTGAAAGCGGGCCATGGCATTTCCGATGCGCATTGAACTGCGCAGCAGGTGCTTTCCCTTCAGCGGACCAGCAAGCCGCATCTCGCTGATCCAGTGGGACACGGCGCTGGCTGAACAGCCGCACTGCGAGCAATCCGGATTGCCGCCAAAGACGCAGGGTTCGACGCGCGTGCGCAAATCGGCGGAGTAATTCTTCGAAAGCCGCGAAAACGTGCACTGCTTCGGCGATTCGGGTGGATGCAGCAGCGCGTTTACGTAACCTTCCGCAGTGAGCAGCTTGGGATAGAGATGGTAGAGGCGGGGTAGTTCGCGGGCGATAAACGCGCGTTGCTCCGGGTTCAGCCGCTCGGCGCTTTCCTCGCCGCGCTGCGGCGAGTACAGGCTGACCCAGATGTTGTGAACCTCTTCGCGCTCGTTCCAGAAACGCGCATACTCCTCGAGGTAATCCGGGCGTCCGAGCATCTGCGCGGTGATCGTCCAGTGAATGTTCACCTTGCGCCCGGCTATGTTGGAAAGGATGCGCTCGTAGGTGGCGGGATGACGGCGCACATTGTGGTGTTCAGGCAGACCGTCGACCGAGACGGCCAGGACAAAGTGGGGCAGATTCATCCACTCGGCGGGGATGGCAATGACGCCGCTGGTGACGACCATGGTGAAGATGCTGCGGCTGGCCAGCTCAGGCAGGATCCGGCTCAGTTCGCGATGCCGCACCATCGGCTCGCCGCCGACCAGCGAGATATGTAGTGGCTTGTGACGGTCGGCCAGGCCCAGAACACCCGCGACCAGCTCGTCACCGCGCTTGTCGCTTAACTCTCGCAGAGTTACCTCACCACCCAGGTGGTTCGACCCATACGCGTAGCAACCTGGGCAGTGGAGGGGGCACTCGCGTGTGATCTCGATCGACAGAATTGGAGTATGGCCTCTCAGAACCT
>JAJZVZ010000272.1 GCA_021846945.1 Acidobacteriota bacterium
ACCCGCTCGAGCGCCTGAATGCCGACATCAAGCGCCGCACCAACGTCGTGGGCATCTTCCCCAACGACGCCGCCATCACCCGACTGGTCGGCGCCATGATGCTGGAGCAGAACGACGAGTGGTCGCTCAATCGCCGGTATATGCAACTTGAAGGCCTTCAGTCGCTCTGCGATACTGCCCCGACTCGCCTGTCCGCTGTGGCACGCTGAGTACCGTGTAGCCCAGCCTGTCCGGGCTGTGGAGTTACACCACGCCGCGGGACGCGACCCATTTCTCGACTTCCCGCGGCAGAGATCTACCGATTCACGCCTCACAACTCGCCAACCTTTCCGGCACGGGACTACGGCGCCCGCCGAGGGCATCGTTACGCATCTGCATTTCCTCCCGCCATCCTCCCACGCGAAGAGACCTTCGCTCCGACTGCCAAAGCATTCTGCAATGCGCCCCCTTCGGTCAAAGATCACCTTATACGCCGCCGCGCCCGCCGCGCGCCCTCGATGGCTCGAGTCCGCATTGCATCCAGCCTCAACATCACCGCATTTTCCTGCCTTTCAATCATTTCGTCGCTTAGCGCGAACCGGCCTTTTAGCTCTTTCACGGCGGCCCTGACTCCCCTGGCGCGATTCGCAATATTTCCGCCATGGACAACCTGAAGCCAGCCAGGATCTTCAGATACCTCGAGCACGCGCCCCATTTTAAAGCTCTCATGGTGCGCCTCCTTGTAGACTGTTACGAACGGCCTGCTTGGATCACCGTAGAGCGGCTCGGCCAAGGTTATGAAAGGATTACGCGGCTGCCGGTCACGATATGCATGCCCCCGCCACCAAACGTAGCCGACCGGAAACTCCAGAACCGTAGGTTCCTCGACCATGCCCCGGTTACGAACCACCTCGACATAATTCGATGCGAGGCCATCGTCATTATCCAATCTCGTCGTTAATAATAGGTCCGGTGTACCTACCATTGCCATCTCAACCGCGACCCTCCCGACATCGCTCGTGCCGGGCTCCAGAAATAGCGGTTTTATCAGAGGCCATTCAGCCAATTTTTCGATTCGCCGTCGCGCGGAGGGAGGAGTATCGACATCAAAGAGCAAGAGCCAAATAAAATCCCGCGATGTCTGCGACATGACCGTCGGAAGGCAGAAGCGCTCAAAGAGATCAAAGCGGCGCGCGAGCCATTCGGGATCCAGGGCGGACTTCTTAGCAGCGTCTTCCCGGACGTTGAAGCGCGTTACAATATAATGTAGAATCAAACTACCAGGCATCTCGCCTCCGGATGACGTCAAAGTCACTCGAACCCGATCGACAACTTGCGGCCGGTCCGCATAAACCTCTTCTCAATCAATTGCGACGAGGCCCAAAAGCCCTCCTCATGGGCGCTGGATAAGTGAACCTCCAAGATATCACCTAGCTCTGCAGCGTCCATGATTGGGGCGCCAACGGCACCGCAATCGCCCGGTCACTGCAGATCGAAGCATCGCTCTCTTCGGCGCCCCTCTCGCAATCAGCAAACCCAGCGCCTGCCCCCACACACAGGCCGTTTCGCCCCCCATCACAGCGCGCACGGAGCCTCTCAAAACCAGGCGTTGGTGGCAGACCAACCCGGAGCCTTCAGCATACGGGGCTGTGCGGTCATGCAGCCCAGTAACCTGCTTTCACAGGCCCGAAACCGCCAGCCGGAACTCGGCGCCAGCAGCAGTAGCCGAGGACTCGCTTTGGCACGGACCCACGCGCACCTGGGCCTGAGATGCGGCCCCACCCTCTCAAGAAAGACAAAGTAAGCATTCAGACACGCCGAGCACCTAATAGTCGTCTAGCATCGCATGGGAAGTCACTTCCGAACCTGTTAGGTTTCGCGAATGTTAAGTCAATTTGGGGGCGATGCGTGCCGCCCTTGGCAATACGTTGCGCTCGGAGCTGCCACCCGGCGCAATCCCTGTCGCGAGGCGGCGGGCTAGTCGCGCGCGCCCGTTCGGGCGATGCGGCGGGATGGCCGCCCCTGCGTACCGTTGCCACTTGGCCAGCTTGCGGACACTGTCGCCGGTCGTATTCTTCTTCTCCGTGCGCTTTGTTTAGCTTGCTAGCGTACGTGCGGCGACCTTGCGAGTGCTCCTGACTAAAATCCCCGGATTTCACGAAGCTAATCGCGCACATTTCATGCGATTCGGCGGCCAACGCCGGTCCACGCTCACGTAGAAGGATCTCCCATGGCTTTTGCGTCATCCCTGCCATTCCTCGCGATGAGCCTCGTGCGCCCGGATGGCTTCGCGCCCGAACTGCCCAAATATTGTCCGATGGCCGTGACTATGGCAATCGCGCTTCCCCTGGCACTGATACAGATTGCGCGAGGCAAGCTGACCATGTCGAACATCACGTCATGGCGCCATTCACGCATTTCCGCCAAGGTGATCGCCTGGTGTGTGATGGGGCTGACTGCGCTGCGCGCCTACTCGTTCTACATCGGCTTCGACGCCCAACGCTATGTACTTTAGGAATGCGGCTCGGTCACGACTAGCCCCCCAGTAATTCGCATGCGCCCGCGGACCTCCCGGGCCAGGGCGTACTGTTCCGAATTCGCAGCATAGGCCTCCCAGCCGACCCGAATGATTTTTCTCAAATGATGATGGTTGCGCTGGTATTGCCTTGGGGCATGTATTCCCGCCGCGGAAAACTACGCGCTCTATTCAGCGTGGCACCACCGAGCGGCATTTTATTCTGGGGCTTGTACGTGGCCCATTCGCGCGGAGCTTTGCTTGGTTCGGCTTTAGCTGCCCTAGCCGGGCTTTGGCGCACACTGAGATCGGTGCGTTCAACAGCCGCTCTGGTTCTGGGGGCATGGCGGCCAAGCTCGTGAATTTCACCGGAGGACGGGCAATCTCAGGTGCCGGCGCATCGGCAGCTCACCGCATCGACCACTGGAATCTCGGACTGCATCTAACGGCCAGGCGCCCCCTTTTCGGAGTGAGCTTTCGCAATTTCGAAAATGTCAACACGATGACCGGACAGACTGCACACAGCACTTTCATGCTGTGCGCGGCTGAACTCGGATTGGTCGGATTGTTCCTGTTCACGGCGCTAATGCGATTTCATTCCGGCCCGTATCCGGAGTCGTCGACAGCGCACAGAGTGACGCGGCTACCCGTCGTTTTGCGGTTGGCTTGCGCGCGGTGCTGGTGGGCTTCCTCGTCTACGCCTTGTTTCTGTCACGCACCTACGACCCCATACTGCTAGGCCTCTGCCTGGCCATTGCTGCAGGCCGAGCCTTTTCGGACACCGGGCTCGGCCGCCCCGGCGCCGACCACAGGGAGAGGCACATCCTGGCACTCCGATCCACCGAAGCGCGCAAACGAGATCCGCAGGTCATTCACAGCCTGCCCCGGGAGATGGTGCGCGAAGGCTTCGCCAACGACCGCCTACGGCTGTGGCATCATTCGGAGGGTGCCTCTCAGCCTCCAGGGGCTGCCGAGAGTGGTCATGTTGACGGCATCGGCGACGGCCTGGAGGCACGCTGCGAATATTTGCGCCGCCCCCAGCAGTCTGAGTGCGCGCCACTCTCGGACTGAAGCGCCGTGCTGCCTTTTTCTGCGAATCGAGGCTTACTGTGTCGCTCCGCTGTTCGCGCTCACCATCAGACTGGAGACATTGACTGGCTGGAAATCGCCTAGAACCAACTGACCCAAACATGCCAGATCTGCGTCGTTCCAGCGTGAATCTGGGGTTCCAATCAGGCCCCCAGTGGTTCCATTGTCCGCGAGGATGATCCCGTAGTCACGCATGGCCGTCAGAATGATGGCGGCCTGTGGGCTGCTGGCGGCGCAGGATGGGTTGGGAACGCTGGCCTTGAGGCGGTAGATCTCACCCGCGGGCCCTGAACTGGTGCAAGTTGCGGGCGGGGTGGCCTGCGACAGTTCCTGGCGCACGGAGATCGACTGCCCGTTGGCATCCGTGCAACTTCCAATTCCGGCAGTGGATGTAGCCGGCCAGACCCAGTAGTTCAGCATGTGATTGAGCGTGAAACGAATCGGGTGCCGGATCACGCCATTCGGGTTCGAAGGCGTCCCGGTCCCGATAACCTCGTCGGCGGTTACCAGCAGGGGCCCGATCGGCAAGCCGGCGGCGTCGGCGGTACCGTTGTCCTGCGGAGTCAGCGCGTTCGACGTCGTGTCGCTCCACAGCGCGTTGGACGAGTCGCTCCAGCCGGTCGCGGATGACCCGCTGAAAACTCCCTGCCACATTTCATAGAGCGCCGGCGGCTGGCTGGCCGAACCCTGGCGGAACACGATGACGTGCCCGTCTCCTCCAGGCGCTGTGGCGCTTCCTTCAATCGGTGCGTAATCAGGAATTGGGCCCGACGTGAAGTAGCTCTGATAGAGCGTGGTGCTCACCGGCACGTCCGCTTGGGACGCCGGCACGCTTATCGCAGGGATCCCGTTGGGAAACGGGGCGCCCGAGGTGTCTCCGAAAAACACCCTGATGTGCGCGCTGTCGTAGACGCTCGGAATCGGCGCAGCCGGAGACGTGTCCACGGGAAGCGTATCCACCCGGTGGTGGAAGATCGAATTGGACGGAAACACCGTCTCCAGGAACGCGTTGTTGCCAGCAATCGAAAAACTGATCTGCGACGACGCGGTGTTCCCCGCCGCGTCGGTCACCTGGATCATCGGCTGGTAGTACCCTTGCCCGCCGATCACCGGCGCGCTGATCTGCCCGTTGCATGAGGCCATGCTCATGCCCTCAGGGAGGGTCGGGTAGCTGCTCGAGTTGACCACGGAGAAGGTATAGGGCGGCACGCCGCCCTGAGCGACGACCGTGCAACCCGCATACGCCTGCCCCTGGGTCCCGGCAGGGCAGGTCTTGGTAGCGATCGCCAGCGATCCGGATGTGGGGCCGTAGGTCGGAGGCACGCAGGCGCCGCCGGAACTGGTCGGCACCGTGGAGCCGGAGCCCGTAGCCCCACCGCTCGAGACCGTC
>JAJZVZ010000273.1 GCA_021846945.1 Acidobacteriota bacterium
CCGAGTAAACGCTTTCCACGCAATTTTCGCACAGGATGGGCCAAAAGCGGCAAGCCGCCAGATGCCTCTTATGGGGAACCCGCCAGCCCGCTCTACATGCTCCTGGCCGCGGTCAATGTCGTGCTCCAGCTGCCGTCGTCCGTGCCGAAGGTAAACCCGATCTGATTGGCTGAAACCTTGCCCTTGTAAACGAGCTTATAGGTCTGGCCCTGGTAGTCGGTATTCACCCAGAAGGTCACAGAATCACCCTCGACATGCCCCTCGTGAATCTCCGCCGGCGTGGTGGGCAGGCCTTCCACGTCGCCGGTGACGGTATCGCCTGAATTCTTCAGGTTGAACGTCAAAGGCACGCTGTCGCCCTCGAAATCAAAGCTTCCTTTCCACACCCCGGCAATAACGGGCACGGCTGGCGCCACCGCCCGTGTCGCCGTCATCGTCGTGCCCCAACTGCCGTCGTCCGTGCCAAAGGTAAAGGCGATCTGATCGGCGGTTATCGTACCCTTGTAGACCAGCTTGTAGGTCTCGCCCTGGTAGTCAGTGTTCACCCAGAACGTAACCGTATCACCTTCCAGCTTGCCGTCGTGGATCTCCGAGGGCGTCGTCGGAAGCCCTTCGACTGTGCCGGTAACCATATTGCCCGAGGTATGCAGGTTGAAGGTCAGCGGCATGCTGCCGCCCTCGAAATCGAAGGCGCCCTTCCACGTACCGCCGAGATTGGTGGCATGGGCCGTGTGCAGGATAGCCAAAAGCGCGAAAACAACTGCCATTCGTAACGCAATGCGCATACGGACTCCTCCAAAGCAGAGCAGTGTATCACAAGCCGGCAAAAAGCCCGCCGTGCAAATGCGCAGGCCGCAAAAACGCCTGCCCGATGGGCAGGCGTTCAGTTGAACAACACAAATTCCCGGCGAAGGCGCTAAACCTTCGCTTCCAGGTCGGCAATCACGTCGAAGAAACGCTGATCGAGGCGGCGGTTGGTGGTGATGGCCTCCTTGATCGTGATGTCGGTAATGTCAGTACCGCGCAGCACGGCGATCCGCCCCCACTTCTTCTGGTGCACCATGTCGATGGCGTGCAGGCCGTAGCGCTGCCCCAGCAGACGGTCGTAGGCGGTTGGAACGCCGCCGCGCTGGGTGTGCCCCAGATTGACCGAACGCGTCTCGTAGCCGGTCTTCTTCTCGATCAGGTCTGCCAGCGCCTCGCCGATGCCCGACAGGCGCACGTGACCGAAGGAGTCTACCTGCGCGGAGCCCGTTACCTGGCCGACGTTGGGCAGATGGCAGCCTTCCGCCACCACCACAACGCCGTAGTGCTTGCCGTGATCGTAGTTGTACTTGAGCAGCGCGCACACGTGGTCGATGTCGATGGGCTTTTCCGGAACCAGGACGGCATGCGCCCCGCCGGCAATGCCCGCGGCATAGGCGATCCAGCCGGCATCGCGGCCCATCACCTCGATGACCACCACGCGGTTGTGGGAGTCGGCGGTGGTGTGGATGCGGTCCACGGCTTCGGTAGCGATGGTCACGGCGGTGTCATAGCCAAAGGTAGCATCGGTGCCGGTGATGTCGTTGTCGATCGTCTTGGGAACGCCCACGCCGTTGATGCCGTTTTCGCAAAGGAACTGCGTGACCGACTGGGTGTCGTCGCCGCCCAGGGCAATCAGCGCGTCGATCTTGTTGATCTTCAGAACTTCCTGGACCTTCTCAATACCGCCGGGGATCTTCTTCACGTTGGTCCGCGAAGAATGCAGGATGGTGCCGCCCTTCAACTGGATGCCGTCTATATTTTCCAGTGTGAGGGGAATAAAGTTGTTATCCAGCACACCACGCCACCCATTGAGGAAGCCGATGAACTCATCCCCATAGTGATTGATTCCCTTCCTGACAGCCGCGTAGATCACCGCATTCAATCCGGGGCAGTCGCCGCCACCGGTCAACAAAGCAACTCGCATCCTACAATCTCCTCTTGAAATTCGCGCGGCCACGCCGGGCCGGCCTGAAAAATCCGCTTACTGAGCCGTGCGTCTTAACCTTTTGTATTTCCGCGGCCTTGACGCCTTATCCAGTGTACTCCGCAGCTGTAAAGCCCCATCGTGACCGGCCTCACCGCCGGCCGCGAGCCGGTTTTGATGCATTTTCTGTTGGGAAGATCGCCCAACAATGATTGAATGAAAGTATGCCTGGAACGGGAGCACTTCTATTGCTGGCGTTTGTCAGCCTCGTCGCCGTTGTGCTTTTAGTACTCCTGCAGTTGACCCGGCTCGGCTTCCTGATTCGCAGCACCATTCCGGACCGGCCCCGGCGGCGCATGTTTATCGCCTCGGTTTCCTTCCTTATCTCCTTTGTGGGGATTCGCATCCTTGTCCACCTGGTGGTGAGCCATGAAGGGCACCTGCAGTGGGTGGTGGTGCGCGGGCACCACATTCATCACCTTGTCTGGGGGATCCTTATCCTGCTGCTGGTAGGCTATGGCTGGCTGCTCGACCTGGGACGTTCGCACACGCCGCTTTCGATCTTCTTCAGCCGGCTCATGGCCGTGGGCTACGGCGTGGGCGCGGCCCTCACGCTGGACGAGTTTGCCCTGTGGCTGGACCTGCAGCCGGATGCCTACTGGTCCAGCACCGGCCGCCTCAGCATCGACGCCGTCATCATCTTCGGCGCTCTTCTCGGCGTTGGGATGTGGGGCGCGCCCTTCTTCCGTGGCCTGCAACGGATGTGGAGCAAGCGCGCCCACTTCCGCAAGGGATTAGGCCGCCTCAGCTCGCTGATCCGGCTCGTGCGGTTGCTTCGTCCGCGTAAAGCTCCTCGATCACCCCGGCATAGCGCTCCGTAACCACACGGCGCTTGAGCTTCATCGAGGGGGTCAATTCGCCCGATTCCTGCGTCCACTCGTCGGCCACCAGACGAAAGCGCTTTATGGTTTCAAAGTTGGCCAGACCGGCATTCGCCTCGCGGACCAGCCCGTCATAGAGCGCAATCACGCGCTCATCGGCGGCCAGTTCCGCCCGCGGTTTCCCCCCGATGCCCTGCTGCCGCGCCCACTCCTCAAGGGCAGGAAAGTTGGGCGCAATGAGCGCGGAGATGAATTTATGCCGGTCGCCCACCAGCGCGGCCTGCGCCACCAGGTGGCTGGATTTGAGTTTGTTTTCGATCGGCTGCGGCGCTACCAGCTTGCCGCCCGAGGTCTTGAGCAGTTCCTTCTTGCGGTCGGTGATGTAGAGAAATCCCTCCGCGTCCAGGCGGGCGATGTCGCCCGTGTGAAACCAGCCCTCGGCATCGAAACACTCGGCATTGGCCGCGGGCTTTTGCCAGTAACCGGCAAAGACCGACGGCCCGCGCACCAGCAGCTCCCCATCCTCGGCCACCTTCAGCTCAACGTTGGGCAGAGGCCGGCCTACGGAGCCCATACGGTGGCTGGTGGGCGTGTTGAGGGCGATCACCGGGGAAGTTTCGGTGAGCCCGTATCCTTCCCAAAGCGCAATGCCTACGGAGGCAAACCAGCGCGCGGTATCGATTCCCAGCGGCGCGCCGCCTGAGATAAAGATCCTCACCCGCCCACCGAAGGCCGCGCGCACCTTGGAATAAGCCAGCTTTTGCGCCAGTTTCCACAACAGCGACGAGGGACAGCGGCCGGAGTAGACCGTATCCACATGATGCGAGCCTTGATGAATCGCCCAGGCCACGATCCGCTTCTTGACCGGCGAAAGCGCGGCCTGCCGCTCCACTTCCTGGCGAATCTTCTCATAAACGCGCGGCACTCCAACAATCACGGTGGGCCTGACCTCGCGCATGGACTGGGGCAGCTTGTCGAACTGCGAACAGTAGGCCACCTGCGCGCCGTAGTAGTACATCACGTAATCCAGGGCGCGCGCCGTAATGTGTGAAAGCGGCAGGAACGAGATGCAGGCGTCCGTAGAGTTAAACGCAAAATCAGCGGCTGCGTAATTCTGGTTGGAGGCAATATTCCCGTGGGTGAGCGCCACCCCTTTCGGTTCGCCAGTGGTCCCGGACGTATAGATCAGCGTCGCCAGATCCTTCGGTTCCACAGAGCGAACCAGCGCGTCAAAAACCAGGTCGCGCTGGCTGCCGCGGGCATCGGCTCCAGCCAGCACCTCGCTCAGGGCAATCGCCCCCTCCGCGACCGGCGAATCCATCATGACGATACGCTCGAGCTGCGTCTGGCCGCGCACGGCATTCAGCTTGTCAAACTGCTGGCGAGTCGAGACCACGGCGATACGGCAGCCGGCGTCCCGCACCAGTGCCGCGATCTGTTCGCCCGTGAGCGTGGGGTAGATGGGCACATCCGCAGCGCCAATCGCCAGCACGGCAAAGTCCGTAACCGCCCATTCCCAGCGATTCTCGCTGATCAGGGCAATGCGGTCGCCCTTTTGGCCTCCCCACGTCAGGAAAGCCTCAGCCAGTGCGCGGACGCGTTGATAAATCTGGTCGGAATGTATGGGCCGCCACTGGCCGGTTTCATCCTGCCACAACACAGCCCGCGGGTTGGCTGCGGCGGCTACACGCTGAAAAAGGTCATTAATCGTAGCGATGGGAACAGGTGACGTCATGGGGGTGAAATCGGCGCCGGAATGGTTCCGGCGCGTTCATCGAGAGTGTATCAGCGCGGACGCAGAACAGTCGCGTCAACGGAAAAATCACAGCAAATGTTCTTTTGAAAGTTACGCCCGTCATACGATTACCCTGAGCGGGCAGGAAATTTCCACACCGCATCCGAATTTTCACTCTATACTTTTGTGGAGAGTATCTTTCAAAACGGATGAATGGACGAAAGCTTTGACTCTTCGGGAACTAAGTCGTAACGGAAACAACTCGTAATAATTCCGACACGAAACTTTCATGATGAGTCACCTCGCGCCCTAATAAGAAACCGTAGCTTGAAAGACTCTACATCGACGCGCACGAGCGCGGACGCTTTCTAAGATCGGCT
>JAJZVZ010000002.1 GCA_021846945.1 Acidobacteriota bacterium
AGTGATAGGTGCGGCACTGGCTACGGCTGGCGGAAAGGGCGTGATGGGAGCGGCGGCAGCGGAGGCCGGCGGGAACGGCGTAATCGGCGCGGTGGAGGCGAAAGCAAAGCTTCCGGTCAAAACAAAGATAGTGGCGGCAACAAAAACAACGCAACGATTCTTAAGGGACCCAAAATTCATGAACTTAAACTCCTATTGAGGTGAATTGCTTCGCAGGGTCAGAGTAACCCAAATTGTGTAGATCAAATACGACGAAAGTAACTAATTCGCCGATTTTTTATGCCGAAAGGAATATCCGCAAGCTATGAAGTCTCATAATTTTTTGAAAATCTTTCCGATTCCGGACGATTTTGGGTGGGGCCAAAGAACTAGACATACGTGCGCGAAGCGCATCTGGCAGACCAGGCTACCTTTTCTGGCAAGTGATCAGTCGGTTCGGCAAAATGAGATGGGATCGCTGCGATTTGAACTGCAGCCAGGCGAAATTTCGCTGGATTTACTGAGTAAACAGAAAACTTTCGTACTGCGGGGTCATATCGGCAAACTCCGCTAGAACGGCATGAATGGGTAGAATTGGCCTGGGTGCCGGCCTATGATTCCATCGAACTCCAAATCATCCCAATCGTCGCCGGGCCCCGGGCATCCTGGCGCATCGCAAGAGATGAGGGGGGCCGTTCGATTCCCGATTGTTCTTTCCATGATGGTCACGTCGGAAGAGAAGGAGTTTTCCGCGCATACGCGGAACGTCTCGGCCAGCGGCATTCTCTTCGAGTTGGACCGGCCTTTGCCTGTGGGGCTCAATATCCAGTTTTCGCTGGTCATGCCGAGTGCCGTGCTCGGTACACCTCGCGATATTCTGGTTCGTTGCAGCGGACGTGTGGTACGCTGCTCCATGTACCAAAGTTACTATCTGGCGGCTGCGACAATTGATTACTATCAGTTCGCAGAGCAGTAACCGCCGGTGTGATCCTGGCGGCGGCCTATGGAAATCATGGATGATCCACTTGATGGCGAGGTGCTTGACAAGCCCGGTAAGGCCGAAGCCATCCGCATCATTTTGGCAGACTCGCAGGCAATCTATCGTGTAGGTATTCGCAAGATCTTCGCTCTTGAAGACGACATTCGCGTCGTCGCGCAGGCGGACTCATTCGAAAACCTGCGTGCGGCGATCGCGCGCTACCCGACTGACATCGTGCTGCTTGAAGGGAGCCTGCTGGCGGGTACGGCCAACGCCATTCCCGAGCTGTTACGGATTGCTCCCGACTTGAAACTGATTGTGCAAGCGGCAGGATCCGATGAAAACCATACCGTGGAGCTATACCGCCGCGGCGTTCGCGGCATCATCTCCCGCTCCATCACACCTGACCTGCTGGTCCGCTGCGTGCGCAAGATTGCCTCGGGTGAAACCTGGATCGACAATCAATCCGTCAGTTGGGTCATCGAGGCTTATCGTTCCCAGGCGGCTGCTCTGGTGGGTCCGCGGAATCAGCCACGCCTGTCTCCCAAAGAGATGGCGATTATCGTGTGCATTACGCAGGGCAAGCGCAATAAGGAGATTGCCTTCCAGTTGGGAACTACCGAACAGGTGATCAAGAATTATCTGCGCAAAATCTATGACAAGCTGGGTGTCTCAGACCGGCTCGAACTAGCCCTCTATTGCCTGCACAACAAGGTCATCCACGCAGAAGCGGAGGAAGAGTCACTGACCCAGAAGGTGCAGGGGAGTTAACCGCAAAGGCTCCCTCCTTACCTCTATGACCTTTGGTTATCCGGCCTGATCCTGGCCGCCGATCGCGCGCGCCGGATCCTCCTGGCTTTGCTGGCGGGCCAGTTCCAGCAGTCGGATGAACTCGGTCAGATCCGCCCTGCGCATGTGTCCCAGCAAATTGCGCGGGATCCTCTCGATGACTGGGTCCATCTGCCGCAGCAGTTCCAGGCCCGCTTCTGCAATTTGCGTCCAGAGCACCCGCCGGTCGTGCCGGTCGCGCTTCTGCCGGATGAGATTGAGTTTCTTCAGCCGGGCCAGCAGCCGGGTGATATCGGGTTCGGCCGCGATCATCCGTTCGCCAATGGCGGAGCAGGTGAGCCCATGCGGCTGCGCCCCGCGCAGAATCCGCAAGACGTTGTACTGGGTCGATGTCACGCCCCAGTCCCGGGTCGCGCGATGAAATGCGCGTTGCAGGCAGTCGGAGGTGCGCAGCAGATTCAGCAGCGTCTCCTCTTCAAGGCTGGCAAAGGGCCGCTGTTGTGCGATCTCTTGTTTCAAGCCTGCCATGGACTGCTTCCCCGATCGTAACGGGTTGCACGACAAGCCGCGCGAAGGACGGTTTGCTTCAGAGACTGCCACAAAGGCTTCGCGGATTCCTTGTGTGTCCGCGAGCCAGCCGGCAATTCCGCTCCATCGAGTGTCATAGTCGTTGCAACAACTATACGCCTACTTTACCATTTCCCCCGGCCGTTGAGGGCAGAGTGCCGTTCCGTTCTGCTATCCTCTCGCCTATGTCCATCATGAGTGGTTTCAGTCGCCTGACCCGAGGCCAGCGCCATGCCTTTGTGGCGGCCTTTCTGGGATGGACGCTCGACAGTCTCGACTTTTTTCTGCTGATTTTCTGCGTCAAGGCCATTGCCACGGAGTTTCACACCCAGCCCTCAGAGGTCATGGGCGCCGTTTTTCTCACGCAGGCTTTCCGTCCCCTGGGCGCGCTGGTTTTCGGCATGCTGGCCGACCGCTACGGCCGCCGGCCAGTGCTGATGGCCAACATCGTCAGCTTTTCGCTCATCGAGCTGGCCTGTGCCTTTGCGCCTTCGCTCAACGTGCTGCTCGTGCTGCGGGCATTATTCGGATTCGCCATGGGCGGCGAGTGGGGAGCCGGCGCGGCGCTGGCTTTCGAATCGATGCCGAAAGATGGACGTGGCGCCTTCTCCGGCATCTTGCAGGAGGGCTACGCATTCGGATCGATTCTCGCGTCGGCGGCCTTTGCGCTCTTCTTTGAACGAATCGGCTGGCGCGGACTCTTTGTGCTCGGCGCTCTGCCCGCAGTCCTCGCTTTTTATGTACGGGCGCGTGTGGCGGAGTCGCCCGTATGGCTTGCGGGTGCAAAAAAGCGCATGGCCAGGGCGCAAATGCCGGACCGGTCCGCCGCGCCTTTGATTCCGCCTCACCTCATGGAGTTTCTGCCGACATTCTTTTTTCTGGTGCTGCTCATGACCGCCTTCATGAGCTTTTCGCATGGCACGCAGGACTTGTATCCGACGTTCCTGGCGGTGTACGCCAGGCTCACCCCAGAAACCATTGGATTAATCGGCATTCTCTATGGCTTCGGCTCCATCGCCGGCGGAATCGTCTTCGGGGCACTCTCGGAAAGCTGGGGGCGCAAGCGCGCCATCGTGGCCTCGGCGCTCCTGTCCATTCCGGTGATTCCGCTCTATGCCTACGGTCATTCGGCTTTTATGCTGGCCACGGGGGCGGTGCTCATGCAGTTCATGGTGCAGGGCGCCTGGGGAGTCGTTCCGGCCTATCTCACAGAGCTTTCGCCGGGTCCGGTGCGGGCTACCGCTCCCGGCCTGGCCTACCAACTCGGCGGCCTGATCACCTCATGGAACGGCAAGGGGCAGGCCCTGGCGGCCGAGCATTGGGGCAATTATCCCGCAGTGCTCGCCATTACGGTGGTGGTGGTGGCGCTGGCGCTGGCAGGGCTGGCGTCGCTGGGCCGCGAGGCCAGGGGCAGGGAAATGGCCGCGTGAGCGCGCTGAGCTGCATCTGTCAAACCCAAAGGCGAAACCCAAAGAATACGAGGCGGCGGAGCATCGTCGGGCTTCTCTATGGTGGACACGCGGAAGCTGGCGCAGGAAGTCGCGAAACCGCTGGAAGTGAAGCTTACGGGCAGCAAGCAAACTTCGCGGAAAATGCCCTCGATTGCAAAGTAACATTTCCCGGTTACCCATTCGCAGTCTGACCAATGCCGGATGATTTGGATTTCCACTTCTCGCCCCTTCCAATACTGCCTTTCATCAGCATCAATAGAAAGTAAGGATGCGGTCAAATCTGCATGAACTGCAACCGGTGAAGAGGGCATCCCGCCTGACTGCCGCGAGATTCCTGGTAGCTCAAAGCCAGTGTGAGTCTTGCGGAGGCGTATGCCGCACACCGCGAGCGTGCTGTGCCGGGAGTCAGACTGCGACCGAGCTCGACTGAAAAAGCGGCACGGGATTGCACGGATTGTCCCGTTGCTCATGGCAAGGCTCAAGCGGTGCTTGAGCGACAGGCATGGAAGCAGGAAGGTGCAACACACAGTCCAGATGCAGCCAGTTTGTTGCGGATGCGGGGCAGTTCGCGCCGGCCTATCCGACGCGGTGCCAGTTGTGCGCCTTCTGCGGCCCTGCTTGCCTTGAGAGGCGCTGCGAGGGGAATGGCAATCCAACAGGCCGAATCCTCGCGCGGACGCGGACGGGATGGACTGCCGCGGCTGCGCCTATGTACATGCACGATGTGAAGAAACCACATTGCGCCGAAGAAACGGGAAGGAAAAAACAATACCGGCAAGGAGGAATCAATGAGAAGGAAGAGACAGACGCACTGTCTCGATTGCGGAGAACAGCTCGATGTTTTCGGGATCTGTCCCATGGCTGAACCGAGCGACATAAATAGAATGACGGCGCCCGTGAATTGCGGGATGCCGCCTCACGAGGTAGATCGGATCATCTCATGCGAGCTCAAAAATGTGGGGATGTTCCAACTCCAGGGTGTGATGAAGCCCGCACAAGCACGACATTTCCTTCGAAAGTAAAGGAAAACTCATCCCGAAGACCAGGCAGTAGGCGTCTGAGCCCCTTCTCAGACCCTGGCTTGGCCCGGAATCCAGCCGCGCCTGCTTCTCAACGCAGGCAAATACCTCTTGTACTTCTTTTTCGGCTTTCATCATCAGACAATTACAAGAGAACTGTTCTTATCCCATAAGCCAGCTGCCGCAATATAGAGACAACGCCGGACAGAGAATTGGCATCTCAACAATTCGCAAAATTAGAATAGAATTCGCAGCCCCTGGAAAGCGCTGATCCGGAATTTGCCGGATTTTAAAAAAAAGAAGCTTCTGGCTGACCCCACGAAGCTCAGAGAATGAAAATTTGCAGTAAGCCTTGAGCGTTGGCGCACGCGTGGCATAAGATATGCGCATTAACTCGTTCCCCTGATCGAACCTTACAAGCGGAGATTGAGCAATGTCAGAGATGGCGGATCAGAACGCAACTGACGGGGCCCCGGCAAAAGTAACCAGGCGCAGATTCATCATGGGTGTCATCGCCGGTGGAGCGGTGGTCGGCGCGGCCAGCTATCGCTTCCTCGCTCCGGGCAGCCATGTCCCGGCGCCTTCGGGTAGCGGGGGTGAGCGGCTCATCAGTCTCAATGTCAACGGCAAAGTCCGGCGCGTCGACGTGATGAAGCAGGAGACGCTGGCCTGGACCCTGCGCTACAAACTCGGCCTGACCGGCACAAAGCTGGGCTGCGACCGAGCCGAGTGCGGTTCGTGCACGGTTCTGATCGACGACGTGCCCCGCTATAGCTGTTCGGTGCTGACGCATACCGTGCGCGCGGGCAAGATTGTCACCATCGAGGGCCTCGCCGCTCCGGATGGCACTCTGCACCCGGTGCAGAAGGCAGTTGTTGACGAGCAGGGATTCCAGTGCGCCTTCTGCATGTCGGGATTCATCATGTCGGCGGTCGCATTCCTGAAGAAGAATCCCAATCCCACCCGGGAAGAGATGGCGCACGGCCTCTCCGGCAACCTGTGCAGGTGTCAGGACTACAGCAAGATCCTCGACGCCATGATGCGGGGCGCGGAGTACACAAGGAGGGCCTGATTATGGCTGGCATGTCGGCGATCGAATTGCAGAAGGCCGAAAGTGAAACCCCGCGCCCGTTTGGCGCCGGTTATAAGCTGATCGGCAAGGACTACTCGACCAACGACCTCGTGGCGAAGGTGACCGGCAAGGCAAAATATGCCGAGGACTTTCGCGCCGAAGGTATGCTCTTTTGCCGGCTGGTGCTCAGCCCCATGCCGCACGCGCGGGTCAAGCGCATCAACGCGGAGAAGGCGCTGGCCATGCCCGGCGTCCGGGGCATTCTTACGCCCGCCGATGTCCCCGGCCATGCCGATTATGTCAATGACAACGGCACCACGATCAAGGCGAACCGTTGGGGCGAACTGGCGCTGACAGACGAGCCGATGTATCAGGGCGAACCGATTCTGGCTGTGGCCGCGGTCGATGAGCTGACCGCAGCCAACGCCATTGAGCAAATTGAGATCGAGATGGAGCCGCTGCCTTTCACCACGGATCCATTGGAGAGCCTGCGTCCGGGCTCGTCCAATGCACGGCTGGATGGTAACGTGTGGATTCCGCCGCAGCCCGGTCAACACGGAGGGCCGCAGCTCACCGTGCTCAAGTGGACCGAGGAGGACTTCGCTCCCTACAAGGAAGGCCGTCTTCCCATGGGGCATGCGCCGGAAGAGTGGTCCTATGGCGACATCGATGCCGGCTTCAAAAACGCTGCGCTGGTGCTCGACGAGACCTTCCTTACGCCCGATGTGAGCCATCAGTGCCTGGAGCCGCGCACCACCATGGCCCACTGGCAGAATGGCAAGCTCTACCTGTATACCGGCACGCAGAGCACCTTCCAGACCGTTCCCGCCATCGCCCGGTGGATGCAGATGGATGAGGACAAGGTCGTCTTCATCAGCGAATACACCGGCGGCGGATTCGGCAGCAAAATTACAGGCGCCCTCACGCTGGTTGTTCCCGCGCTGCTGTCGAAGAAGCTCAATGCGCCCGTCATGATGCGCATCAGCCGCGAAGAGGAGCAATTCATCGGGCGCGCGCGGCCCGGCATCCGGGCGCGCGTGAAGACCGGTTTCGCCAAGGATGGCCGCATTACGGCGGTCGATATGTTCCTGGTCTCCGATGCCGGTTCCTACGGCTCAAACGGTGACGGCGGCGCCTGCGGAAGCATCACTTCGCTGCTGTATCAGCCGCCTGCCATGCGCTGGCGCAACATAACGGTTGCCACCAATACGCCGCCGCGCAGCGCCCAGAGCGCTCCGGGCGGCATGCAGGCCATCGCCATCATGGAGCCCATCCTGGCGAAGGCCGCGCGCAAGCTCGGCATCGACCAGGTGGCCCTGCGCCGCGTGAATTCTCCCGAAGGCAAAGCGGAATACGGCCCGCCCAATCACGAAGGCAAGCGCGCCCGCGTGACTAGTTGCTATCTCAAGCAGGCGCTCGACTACGGCGCAAAGCAGTTCAACTGGCAGGAGCGCGTTGCAAATAAGCCGAAGCAGATCGGAACCAAAGTGCGTGGCCTGGGCGTGGCGCTCAGCACCTACCACGGCGGCAGCACCGGCTTTGATGGTTTGATCGTCATCACGCCCGAGGGCCGCGTCCGCATCCACTCCGGCATCGGCAACCTGGGCACTGAGGCGCTGATTGACGTGCATCGCGCCGCGGCCGAAGTCCTTGATATTCCCTGGGATTCGGTGGACATTGTCTGGGGTGATACCTCGAAGCACCTGCCCTATACCTGCCACTCCGGTGGCAGCCAGACCGTCCATGCCATGACGCGCGCGGCGCATGCGGTCGGCCTGGAGTGCCGGCAGCGGCTCCAGGAGGTTGCTGCCAAGTCTCTCGGCGGCCAGCCCGGCGACTACGAGGTTGCCAACCTCCGCGTCTCCCGCAAGGGAGGCGGTGCCGGCATGAGCTTCGCGCAGGCGGCCCAGCACGCCATCAAGCTTGGTGGCATCTATGATGGCCACGATGTGAACCCCGACGTGAACAAGGCGACCAAACAGGCGGTTACTGCCATGGCGGGCCAGGGCCTGATTGCTTCGGCGCGCGACAAGTTCCCGCACAACGGCGACTCGTTTTCCTACCTGGCATGCTTTGCCGAAGTCGAGGCCGACGTGGAGACCGGTGTCTACCGCATCGTTGATTATCTGGCCTATGCCGACGTGGGCACCGTGGTCCATCCTGCCGCTCTCGGCGGCCAGGTCCTGGGACGCTCCACGCTGGGCATCGCCCACGCCATCGGCCAGAAGTGGGTCATCGATCCCCAATACGGCGTTATGGTAGCCATGCGTTTCTACCAGAACAAGCCGCCGACGATCCTCGATGTGCCCGTCAACATGAAGTGGAATGCGCTGAATATTCCCGATCCGGAGACGCCGGTGGGCGCGCGCGGCTGTGGCGAGCCTCCTGTGGGCGGCGGCTGCGCGTCCATCCTCAACGCTCTGGCGGATGCGCTCGGTGACAACATCTTCCAGCGCGCCCCGGTGAACTGCGATACGATCCTGACGTCCTATGAAGCCGGGCGTCCCATGCAAGAGCCCCTGGTAGCACACATCTGATGGGGATGTGAAACGGAGAGAGCTATGGCGGTTATACGAGATGTAATGCCCGCGTTCGACCTGCTTCAACCGGGCTCGGTTGCGGAGGCGGCAAAGCTGCTTGACCAGTACCGCGAAGACGCCTGGGTTATGGCAGGCGGAATGGATAGTCTCGACTGGCTCAAGGACCGCATCAAGAAGCCGAAAGTGCTGGTGGACCTGAGCGGCATCGACGAGCTGAAGGGGATTCGCCAAACCAGCAAAGGCCTTGAGATCGGCTCCATGACCACGCTGACTGAGATTGCGGAACATCCCCTCGTCAGGAAGGATTTTGGGTTGCTTGCCGAGGCCGTCTCGCTGGTGGCCTCGCCGCAGATTCGCAACCAGGCTACGATCGGCGGCAACGTCTCCCAGGATGCCCGCTGCTGGTACTACCGCGCCGGCTGGCCCTGCTACCGCGCCGGCGGCAACATTTGCTATGCCGACACGCCGGTGGGCCGCAACCGCGAGCACGCCATCTTCGGCGCAGAACGCTGTGTGGCCGTCAATCCGTCAGATTCTGCCCCGGCTCTCATCGTCCTCGATGCCGAGTTCATCATTCGGTCCAGCACGGACCATCGTGGCGTGACCGCGGAGGATTACTTTATCGGCCCCAAGACAGACATTACGCGCATGCATTCGCTTCGGCCCGGCGAACTGCTCACGGCCATTCGCATTCCCTACACCTGGGCTGGGACAAAGTTCTACTTTGAGAAGGTGCGCGATCGCAACGTCTGGGACTTCCCGCTGATGAACGTCGCCTCGGCCATGGAGTTGACAGGCGGCAACATCCAGCGCATTCGCCTTGCCGTGAATGCCGTCGCCGCCCGCCCCATGCGGCTCGGCAATGTTGAAGCGGCGGTGCGTGGCAAACCGGCCAATGCCGCAACCGGCGAGATGGCCGGCAAGATGGCTGTCCAGGGCGCTATTCCACTGCAGTTCAACGCGTATAAGATTCCGTTGATGAGAAACCTGGTAAAGCGCGCCATTGTTGGCGCTTCACCCCGGCAAGCCGAAAACGCGCTTGCTCGGGATCCCGGCGTTCAGGAGGCGGCATGGACTTCATAACGTGGGCAACAGGTCCGTGGGGACGTTCAATTCCCATCCACATAGCGTGGAGTTTGATGTGGTGGGCGGTGATCGCTGGATTGGGCTTCATGATCGTGCACGCGCTCTACGTGATCATCGTTGCCCCACCCAAAAAGTTCGCCAAGTTTGAGAAGGGCGTCGAGTCCGCCAACGCGGGGGCCATCCCTGAGCGTGTTCAACGTCACTCGCTGGCCGCGCGCGCTTTTCACTGGATCATGGCGGTCTCGATGTTCACGCTGCTCTTCACCGCATTTCTGCCCAAGGTGGGCGTGCACTTCAACTGGGTGCTCTATCACTGGATCGCGGGCTGCGTGCTGACGGTGTCGATCGTCTTCCACATCATCCACGCCTCGTTTTACATGGACTTCTGGTCGATCTGGCCCGACCGCACCGACCTGCGCGACGCCTCGCGCCGTGTGCTGCGGTTCTTCGGCAAACCTGCCCCGCCGCCCTCGCGCTTCGCCAAGTATCCCCTGGAGAACAAGTTCTATCACGGGGTTATCATGCTGGCGGCGCTGGCTGTCGCCGTGACCGGTTTGTTCATGATGAAGCGCGTGGAAACTATCTTTTTCACACGCAATCCCTATCTGTTTAGCGATATGACGTGGGGTCTGATGTACGTGCTGCACGGGCTGGCCGGCGTGGGCCTCATCGCATTGGTGATGGTACACGTCTACATGGGAATCCGGCCGGAAAAGCTCCCCATCACCAAGTCGATGATCTTCGGTTGGATGAGCCGCGATTTCTACCTGGAGGAGCACGATCCCGAGCGCTGGGCTGTCAAGGGCTCATCGCCATCTCAAGAGAAACGGGGCTATGCCGCAAGCGATGCCGACTGATATTCAAGAACGTTGTGAAATCATCGAAGAATCCTACGAGTTCACGCTTTCCTTCGCCGCGCGTGGACTCTCCAGCGAAGAAGACGCCGATCACGGCACACAGATCCGGTATTATCTGGGACGCACCGCCGAGGCGATCGCCGGCCTGCAAGCAAGCTGCGCCGCGGCGATCCACGAGGAACATCTGGCCCCCGCCGAGCGCTACGAGGCATTTTTCAAGGTGCTGGCGCGTGACGCGCAGGATGCGCTGGCCGCTGTCGAACTGGTGCTGGCCCAGCCCGTCATCAGCTCGCAACTCGTAGACAACCTGAATGCGTCGATCCATCTGCGCGCCCTGCTGACGGACCTGTTTCTCGTCACCGAACTGCTGGAACTGCGTCAGACTCGCGCCAGGGCCCTGGCGTCGAATTGAATCGAGCGTGTTTTGACAACCCGCCTTGCGTCAGGGATGGCCTCGGTTTGCGTTGGTGAGCGGGTTCGGCTGGGAAAAGCGCGCTGGAACTCGTCAGGCTGCCGAGAAACGCGGAACGACAGTCGAATTGAAGCTGGCGCTCTTGCAAAGGGCTGAAGCCTGTGCCTTGTTTTGTTGCACTTGCGGCACGGCTGCAGCTATGTCCTGTTACCAGATCGTGCCCGCCGTCGACTTTTTCCGCGACATGTTCAGCCCCTGTGCGATCAAAGTTCTTGGCCGCCGCTCACGTTTTGCATAACGCGCAGGCCTCCATCGCAGTACGATGCCCCTATTCGCCAGTGAAAGGATTTGTTTCCTGCGGCTTGAGCAGAGTGGGATCGGCCTTTGGCGCGGCCTCTGCCGCAGCCTGGCCGCGCCCTGCGGGAACCGGATCGCCGAAGGACTGGAAGACGCGGTAGGGATCGCCGGGCAGCAGGTGGTGTTCTTCCAGCGCCAGGCGCACGCGGCGGCGGAACTCGCGGATTGGCCCGTACTGCTTGGTGGCCTGGGTCTTGAAGACCACCGGGAAGATGATTTCGGAGCCTTTGATTGCGTCCATGCCCAGGACCTGCGGGTCATCGACAAACAACTGCCGGAACTGGTCGCTGTTGCGGATGCTCATGGCGATCCCTTTTAACAGGTCCATCACTTTATTCGGATCAGCGGAGTAGTCCACGCTCACGTTCACCGTCGCCACCGAGAAGCCCACGTTCTGATTGGCTACCGTCGTGATCTGCGAATTCGGAATGATGTAGAGTGTTCCGTCGTATCCGCGCACGGACGTTTTGCGCAACGTCATTGCCTCGATGTTTCCGCTTACGCCGGCGATGATCACGGCATCGCCGACGTTGAACTGGCCTTCGACCAGGATCAGGATGCCGTTGAACATATCCTTGACGATGTTCTGCGCGGCCAGGCCGATGGCGACCCCGGCTATCCCTGCCGAAGCCAGCAGAGGCGCCAGGTCGAATCCCAGGGCGTCAAGGGCCTGCATGCCCGCAATCAGGCCGATGACCGTCAGCCCCGTGGCGCGGATGACCCCGGCCAGCGTCTTGACCTGGGCTAGTTGTCCGGCGCCTACCGCGTGCTGCTCGGCTACGCGAATCATGCGGTGCGTGATGACGCGCAGCAGCCGGCTGAGCAGGAAGGCGATCAGCGCGATCACAATCAGCCGCGGCAGCGTCGTGTGGATAAACTCCTGACCGTCGGTTGACCATTCATTCAGTAACTTCTCCAGAAAACCACCTTCGGCAGGCGATGCCATTTTTACTGTCATCAAAATCGAAAGCATGCGACGCTCCTTATTTCAGGCTACACGCTGCGTACCTCAGGCTGCACTCTACGTCTCAATAATCGGAAATCCCCAGAGGTCTACCCAGATACGCCCCTGCCGTCAGGGGGAGGTGGACTATGGCACCGCGATGCAACAATAGCGCAGGCATTCCGCGACGCTTACGATCCAGGGTGATGATCATCTGCGTCGTTGCCGGGCTGGCCGCCGCCGCTGGATGCGGTGCCAGCCAGGAACCCGTACGAAGAAATGCGCAACTGATCCAGGCTCCACCGGCCGTGGCCCAGAGCTCCGCGCCCAGCACCCAGATGCAGGATTCCGCGCAGCCAACTATCCGGCGGAGTGATGATAAATCCGCAGATGGACGCAAGAAACTATTTGCTGCCGGCTGCGCTGATCTCTTGAGGCTGGCAAACGAACTGAAGACCCAGGTGGATAAGGCCACGGCCGACGTGCTCTCGGTCGGCGCAATCCGCAAGGCTGACGCGATCGAGCAGTTGGCACGCAAATTGAGAGAGCAAATGAAATCAGCCGATCCGGGGGCTGTCCAGCACTGAGAGGCCGAGTGGCGTGAAAACAACGCGCTGGGGGGGGTGCGAGATGAACGGTGTTCGATCAGGATGCTTTGGCTGGCTCAGGAGCCGGGCGGCCCGCGCATTGCTGCCGGCGCTTTCTCTCAGGATTCTGCTGCTCATCGCACTGGCTGCGCCATGTGGCGCGCAATATACGCCTGGGTCCAGCCAGCCGTACGCGGGTCAGATCGCGCGGCAGAGAAGCCAAATGGTGCTTCAGGATCTGGGCCGGCTTGCTCCCTACCAGGAAGGCCAGGACATTATCATTAGCATGCAATTACGGCAGCTTGTTGCCGCGCGGCAGAAGTCGATCGCAAGCCACACCAAGAAGCTGCTCAAGCTCGCTGCCGAACTGAATGCCGAGCTGGCAAACGCTGACTCCCAGGCCCCCACCGAGGCGCAGCTTCGCAAAATCGCGGAGATTCAAAAGCTTGCACACAGCATCCGAAAGGATATAAGCGTCCCCATCACCATGCCCCGGAACCGGATGGTTCCTTTGCTTCCCGCTCCCTTTCCACCGCGTCGCAGGTAGCTGAGGGCACTCCCAACTTCCGGGCTCTCGGACTAGACTAGAGGCAGAGCTGGCTGCCTGCCCGGCGGCTTGGCGGCTATGAACTTCGGGCTCGGCGCGGAGGTCGACCATGAGTGCTCGGCGCATGGTTGCAGCAAAGATTTGGCGTCTGTTGCGGGCCAGAGCAGCGTGGAACTGTACGCTTGCGGCGTTGGTTGCCATCCTCATCCGGCCGGCAATTGCGCAGAATCAATTGCGGTTTCCCACGGAATCCTCCCATTCTGAGACACCTTCGACCCCAAACCCTGTTGCGGTGGCATTGGCTGCGGCCGGCATTGAGCGGGCAGTTGCCGTCGCCCAGTCACGAAAGGCCCCGCAATCGACGCCGGCGCCGGTCGAAGCACCATCAGCGCAGCAAGTAGACGGTGTCCCGGCCGATCTCGTGGAAAACCAGGAGATCGCCAGCGCGTGCGCCGACCTGCTCAGGATGGCCACGGATCTGAAGGCCGAGGTGGATAAGACTACCAAGGACACATTGTCGGTGCCGGTCGTGCGCAAAGCCGGCGAAATCGAGGCATTCGCACGCAAACTGAGAGAGCAGGATCGAACGAAGGAAAAGGCGGGAAACCGGTAATCAGCCGGTTCGGGGCACGGGCTATGAATCAGTTGTGAGGATACATTGCTGTGAATCGGATTGGCATTCGAATCGTGGGCCACTTCACTTGTGTCGCGCGGAAGCTTGGCCGGCGACTCGCGCTTGTTTTGCTCGCGTCCGTGGGGGTGCTGCTGGCGCTGCCCGCCGCCGCGCAGAACGGTGGTCAGCCTTATCCCCTTCCGCATCTTGCCTCACCCCAGGACCTGCAGCAGCCGTTTCCCCCGATTGATCAGGAAGATCCGGCGATAGCGGAAAGGCGGCTCGACCAGCTCAACGTGGCCCGGCAAAAGTCCGTGGTGGACAAGACCAACAAGCTGCTCAAGCTGGCCGAGGAGCTGAACGCAGAGGTCCGCCGCTCCCGTCGCGGCGAGCTGACCCCCGGCGAGCTTCATAAGATCGCTGAAATCCAGAAGCTTGCACACGGCGTCAAGGAAGAGATGACAATGGTCGTTGGCGGCGCAAACCCCTTTCTGGATGCAACCCCACCGCCGCCTCCTACCCTTCCATTCTCAAATTAGTTCCTGATGCGCCCTTGGGTCTCATTATCTGGAAGAACCGCCTGTACGATCGGGTGCTGTTGGGCCGCAAGGCGGATTGGTACAATCATGCGTGAGTCTTGAAAAGACTCGGTTTTTGGGGAGAGTGAAGGGAATGGAATTGGCTGTTTCCAGCATTCGCGCGTCCCGGATGGCTGAGTTTGGGGGCGCGCTGGGTCCTCAACATCTGGTCGAGATGTACCGGCTCATGTTTCTCTCCCGTGCCCTCGACGACCGCGAAATCCTGCTCAAGCGTCAGCAGAAGACCTACTTCCAGATCTCCTGCGCCGGCCACGAAGCGCTCCAGGTAGGCGCCGGCCTCGCTCTGCGCCCCGGCTATGACTGGTTCTTCCCCTATTACCGCGACCGCGCTCTTTGCCTGGCCGTGGGCGTGTCGCCGGAAGAGATGATGCTGCAGGCCGTTGGCGCGGCCACCGACCCGGCCAGCGGCGGCCGCCAGATGCCCACCCACTGGAGCAACCGCGCATTGCATGTCGTCAGTACCTCCTCGGCGACCACCACGCAACTGCTTCATGCCGTGGGCTGTGCGGAGGCAGGCAGGTACTTCAGCCGCTATCCCGAGGCAGCCGCAAAAGCCGAGGGCGACTACCGCGCTTTCCGTGACGTTACCTTCCACGGCGATGAGGTCGTCCTTACCTGCCTTGGCGAGGGTTCCACCTCCGAGGGCGAGTTCTGGGAGGCGTTGAATACTGCCTCGAACAAAAAGCTTCCTGTCATCTTCTGCGTTGAAGACAATGGCTACGCCATCAGCGTGCCGGTCGAGTTCAATACGCCCGGCGGCAACATCTCCCACCTCGTCGCCAACTTTCCCAACTTCCATTTTGAGGAAGTCGACGGTACCGATCCGGAGGCGTGTCTGCGTGCTTTTCAGGCTGCGGCCGAACACTGCCGCGCCGGCCTTGGCCCGGCCTTTATTCACGGCCATTGCATGCGGGCCTATTCCCACTCCCTCTCTGACGATGACCGCCTCTATCGCCCCAAGGCCGAGCGCGAAGCCGACGCGCTGCGCGACCCGATCGCCAAGATGCAGATGCGGCTTCTGCGCGAGGGGATCCTCACCGCCAACCAGATCGACGAGTTGGAGAAGTCGATAGAACGCGTCGCCATCGAGGCCGGAGAGCATGCGCTCAAGGCCCCGCTGCCGCCGGTGAATGGAATCACCACGCACGTCTACTCCGAGGACCTTGACCCCACCAGCGCAGCCTTTGCTACCGAGCAGGCGCAGGCCCCTGCAAAAGCCAGCGGACAAAAGGCCAACGGATCCAAGGGCGCCGAGCCGCGCACCATGTCCGACCTGATCAACGCCTGCCTACACGATGAAATGAGCCGCGATCCGCGCATTGTCGTCTTTGGCGAGGACGTGGCCGACGCCAGCCGTGAAACAGCGCTGGCCGAGGTCAAAGGCAAGGGCGGTGTCTTCAAGCTCACCGCAGGCCTGCAGACAAAGTACGGCTCCGACCGCGTCTTCAACTCGCCGCTGGCCGAAGCCAATATCGTCGGCCGGGCGGTTGGCTACGCCGTCCGCGGCATGAAGCCGGTTGTCGAGGTGCAGTTCTTCGATTACATCTGGCCCGCGATGCACCAGATTCGCAACGAGCTTTCCGTCATGCGCTGGCGCTCCAACGGCGGCTGGGCGGCGCCGATCGTGCTGCGCGTGCCCATCGGCGGCTACCTCAGCGGCGGCGCTATCTACCACTCGCAATGCGGAGAAAGCATCTTTACGCACATACCCGGTCTGCGCGTCGTCTTTCCTTCCAATGCTCTTGACGCCAACGGCCTGCTCCGTACCGCCATTCGCTGCGACGATCCGGTGCTGTTCCTGGAGCACAAGCGGCTTTACCGCGAAGCCTACGGCCGCGCGCCTTATCCCGGGCCGGAGTTCGCCATCCCGTTCGGAAAAGCCAAGGTGGTTCGTCCCGGCACCGACATGACGCTGATTACCTACGGCGCCATCGTGCCCCGCGCCTTGCAGGCGGCGCAGCAGGCGCAGCGCCAGCACGGCATCGAGGTGGAGATCGTCGATCTGCGCACCTTGAGCCCGTATGACTGGGAGGCCATCGCCGCTTCGGTACGCAAGACCAGCCGTGTCATCGTGGCCCACGAAGACGTGCTGAGCTGGGGCTACGGCGCCGAGATCGCGGCCCGCATCGCCGATGAGCTTTTCCAGGACCTGGACGCGCCGGTCCGGCGCATCGGCGCAATGGACACCTTCGTGGCATACCAGCCGGTGCTTGAGGACGCCATCCTGCCCCAGCCGGAAGGCATCCTGAAAGCAATTATGGAACTGAAGGCGTATTAACAGACTGCGGTAAGTCCTGATCGGGTGCTGGGTGCCCCGGGTCTCGATTCTGAGACCCGGGAGGCTACAGAATCAGACGGTCCCAGGGTAGTCCGCCACAAATGCGCGACATTATCGGATAGCCGCCGGAGTAGAACGCGGCAGGGGCTAAAGCCCCAATTCTCAAGATTTCGGACTTTCCGGCGCGACTGAAGTCATGCCCTTTTACAACGCATTCGAGATCAGATTCGCGGTGGGCTTCATTCGTCTGGCCGCCCGAGCAGAGCGTCCACCGCCGCTCCCAGGGAAGGGAATCGCCCGTCCGCGAGCGCCCCGGCTTGTTCCATGCCCGGCTTGCCGCGCTCGGGATCGCTCTCAACCAAAATAGCCGCCATGCCGAGCCGCCGCGCAAACTCCATGTCCGAGTGAGAATCCCCGATCATGACGCTGCTCTCCGCCGCAATCTCCGGAAACTCCGCCACGGCCTGCTCAAACAGCCCCGGCAGAGGCTTGCGGCAGTTGCATTGTCCATAGTCGTGCGGGCAAAAGTAGAAGCCGTCCACGTGCGCGCCATGCTGCGCCAGCAGCTTGCTGAGCGCCTCGTGAATCGCTTCAACATCGGCGGGCGTGTAGAGGCCCAGCGCAATACCGCGCTGGTTCGAGACCACTACGATGCGCATTCCGGCCCGGTTCAGCCGCGCAATTGCCTCCGCCGCGCCCGGCAGCGGATGAAACTCGCTCACCGACCGGACGTAGCTGCCCTCCGGCATCTTTTCGTTGATGACGCCGTCGCGATCGAGAAAGACAGTGCGCAGGCCGCGCCAGAATGATTTGCTTTCCGGGTGGTTCACCCCGTCATGATACCAATGCTGGATTCAGCAGGCGCCGCCTGCCACGGTAGGGACTGCTGGACCCGGATACAATACGGGGATGGAGTCTCCATCTCCAATCTGTTGGTCTGTCCCTGAGCCTGGCGGCATGCTTGGTGGGCCGAGGTTTGGGGCAAGCAGGCAAGTCTTCGCCGCGTGCATGGCGAGCGAGGCAGGCCGCGTGGCATGAAGAACTTCTTTCGACTCCTGCGTTATGGACTTTCCTACACCGTGCCCTGGCTCATCAGTGTGGTGTTCCTGGCCGCAGCGGGATTGCTCGATAACTTCAGAGTCGTGCTGCTTGAGCCCATCTTCGACAAGGTCCTCAATCCATCCGCGCCCGAGGGCCCAATTCTTCTCGGCACCGCCCGCTGGCATTTCGACTTGCGGAGCATCATTCCTCAATTCCTGCACATACACAACGCCTGGAACGTTGTGGCCGTGGCCTTGATTCTCGCCACGCTGGTGAAGGGTCTCTTTTCCTATGGGGGGACCTATCTGGTGAACTTTGCCGGCTTCGGCACCATCACCGATCTGCGCAACGATCTCTATGAAGTCACCCTTCGCCGCTCTGCGAGCTTCTTTCACAAGCACCCCACCGGAACCATTCTTTCCACGCTCATCAACGACGTGGACCGCGTGCAAATAGCGCTCAGCACAGTCACCGGCCAGTTTTTGCAGCAGTTTTTCACGTTTGTAGTGGGCTTGGTTCTGGTGATCCATTTCGGCGGCAATCTGAGCTGGGCGCTGCTTCTGTTTGTTCCGGTGGTTGCCACGTCGGCGCGCAAGATCGGCAGGGAAGTGCGCACCCGCGCGCGGACGGGGCAGGATAAGCTCGCGGAGATCCAGAATATCCTGCATGAAACCGTCACTGGCAATCGCATCGTGAAGGCGTTCAATACGGAGCTTTGGGAGATTCTGCGCTTCAAGGAAGCGGCGCGCCGGCTGCTGCGCGCCAATCTGCGCAGCGTGCGCATTCAGTCGCTCAGCTCGCCGTTGATGGATACGATCGGCGCCATTGCCATTGCACTGATGCTGCTCATCGGGCGCAATGAGATTATGGACCATCGCATGACGATGGGTATTTTTGCGACATTCATCATCCTGCTCTTCAAGCTCTACGATCCGGTGCGCAGATTTGCCTACTTCTACAACAGCTTTCAGCAGGCCATGGGCGCTTCCACGTCCGTATTCACTTTCTTCGATGCCGAAGACGATGTGCGGGAGCGCTCTCACGCTGCCAGTTTGAAGACCTTCAGGCAGTCCGTGCATTTTGAAAATGTCGGATTCTCCTACAGCGCCGAAGGGGACGAGCACCAGATCCTGCACAATGTGAATCTTGAGGTGCGCGCCGGCGAGGTGCTGGCGCTGGTGGGACCAAGCGGCGCGGGCAAGTCAACGCTCGTGAATCTGATCCCGCGTTTCTTCGACGTTACCTCGGGACGCATCCTCATCGACGGCCATGACATCCGCGACCTTACGCTCTCCTCGCTGCGCCGCCAGGTTGCCCAGGTCACGCAGGAGACGATTCTCTTCAACGACACCGTGCACAATAACATTGCCTATGGCCAGCCGGAGGTGAAGCATGCGCTCGTGGAGCAGGCTGCCCGCAATGCCCTGGCTCACGACTTCATCCTGCGCATGCCGCAGGGCTATGACACGGTGATCGGCGAAAAAGGCTTCCGCCTCTCGGGTGGCGAGCGCCAGCGCATGGCCATTGCGCGCGCCATCTTCAAAAACGCGCCGATTCTGATACTGGATGAAGCCACCTCGGCGCTCGATGCCGAAAGCGAGGCGCTGGTGCAGGCCGCACTGGCCAACCTGATGGAAGGCCGCACCGTGCTGGTGATCGCCCACCGGCTCTCGACCATCCGCCGCGCCAACCGCATCGCCGTCCTCGAAGGCGGGCGCATCACGGCCATCGGCTCCCATGAAGAGCTTTTGACCGCATCACCCACCTACCAGCGGCTCCATCAACTGCAGTTCATGGACGCGCCAGAGCCGGCCTTCGCCACCGGAAAGCAGGAGTAGCAGGAAATGCCGATTTATTCGATGACCGGCTTTGCACGCGCTCAGGTTCGCCTGAGTGAACAGCTCAGCTATACGCTTACGCTCAAGAGCGTCAACCACCGCTTTCTCGATCTCCAGTTTCGCCTTCCGCAGGGTCTCGACGCGATCGAGATGGATCTGCGCAAGATGCTCAAAGACCACCTGGTGCGCGGCCATGTCGATGTGGTTCTTTCCGTCGACCGCTCCGCGCAGCAGCGGGCCGGCTACAATCGCGAACTTGTCGCGGGCTTCCTGGCGGCCTTTGCCGCCGCGCGCGAGGAGCACGGTCTTCCGGGCCATCCCGACCTGAATGCGATTCTCCGCTTGCCTGGCGCCTTGCAGGCCGACAATCGCGGCGACGAAGAACTGGCTGCTCTGGCCGAGAGCGTCCGGCAGAACATCGAGCCGCTGCTCGCAGAATTGAAGACGATGCGGGCGCGCGAGGGCGAAGCTCTTAGTGCCATCCTGCATGGCACACTCGACCGGCTGGCCGAGGCCACTGCGGGTGTGGCCGAGTTGCGCCCCGAAGTCGAGCAGCGTTACCAGGAGAGGCTTACACAGCGCCTGGTGACCGCCGCGGGCAATGAGTTCAATCGCCAGCGGTTGCTGGAGGAGGTTGCCGTGCTCGTTGACCGCAGCGACATTTCAGAGGAACTGGAGCGCATGACCACGCACATCGCGCACTTCCGCGAGCTGCTCGCCACCGGCGGCGAGATCGGTAAGAAGCTGGATTTTCTCCTTCAGGAAATGAATCGCGAGGCCAATACGCTGCTCTCGAAGACCAGCGGCGTGGGAGGCAAAGGCATGCGCGTCACCGAACTGGGACTGGCCATGAAGGCGGAGATCGAAAAGACACGCGAACAGATTCAGAATGTGGAGTAAGGCGAAGCAGCGAACAGAGATCAGGGGGCAGGGAAGAGAGATTAGAGCATTTTTGGGCGGCTCCCGACCTCTACAACTGACAACTGAAAGCTGACAATCAAGGAGACAATTTGGCAGGAATTCTCTTCATTATTTCGGCGCCTTCCGGCTCGGGCAAGAGCACGCTGGTCAATGAACTGCGCAAGCAGGTTACGGGCATTGAGTTTGCCATCTCATGGACGACGCGCCCGCCGCGCGGCTCTGAAGAGAATGGACGCGAGTACAACTTCACCACCCACGAGCAGTTCGAGCAGATGATTGCCGACGGCGTCTTTCTTGAGTACGCCGAGGTCTTCGGCAATCTCTACGGCACGGCCCGCCATTCGCTCGAAGAAGCCCGCATCGCCGGGCACGATCTTCTGCTCGATATCGATGTGCAGGGAGCCAAACAAGTGCGCGGCAAATTGCCCGAGGCCGTGAGCATCTTTGTCATGCCTCCCAATCCCAAGGTCCTGCGCACCCGCCTGCGCAACCGCAGCCGCGCCGAGGGCGTCATCAACGAGGCCGAACTCTACCGCCGCCTCCACGAAGCGAGCAAGGAGATTGAGAATTATCGGGACTACGGCTATATTCTGGTTAATGACATTCTCGACCGGGCGGTAGCGCAGTTGGAGGCTATTGTGTTGGCTGAACGCTTCTATCGCAATGGCGAGGCCATTGCCTACCGTTCACGACGAGTGTTAGAGGTAGCCGCGGGTTGCCTGCAGGTCAACTCGCACGAGCGGCTCAAGCCTGTGCTTGAGGCCTTCGGCATCATCGGCGGCGCCTCGGGTCAGCAGCAGTTGCAGTTCGAGGAGGACTCCAATGACGATTGAGACCAAGTTCGATTCCAACTACCGCAAGGTTCTGGTTGCCGCGCGCCGCGCCCGCCAGTTGCAGAACGGCTCCCGCGCGCTGATCGCCAGCCATTCCACCAAGGCCTGCCGCATCGCGCAGGAAGAGGTCGACGCCGGCAAGATAGCCTACGTCAAGACCGAGACCGAGGTGCACAAGCCCCTGGTCGAAGGCCCCGCCGTTCCCATTCTGCTCAGCTAGCCTGGGATGGGGGATCAGGAGGCGGGGTCAGTAGTCGGAGATCTGGATCAATCGGTCCGCGCTCAACCTGCGCAGCGAATGCACAAGGGCATGAACTGCCTTAAGCCCTTTCACTGTCGCATGATCTCCGCATCATCACGCGAGGGGCATTCGGCTTGTGTCCAACCCCATGCGGTTCTTGCGCCGAGCGGGCGCGGCCTCTGGGTTGTGTCTGCGCCGAATCCAAATTTGAGCGCGCGCCGCGCCTTCTTCAGTCCCTGACAACCGATCCCTCATCCCTGACCCCTGACCCCTGATCTACAATCAAGCCATGAGAGTCACTGTCGGCGTCACCGGGGGAATCGCCGCCTACAAGGCAGCGGAACTCGTGCGTGCCTTGCAACGTCAGGCCATTGAAGTGCATGTGGTGATGACCGAGGCAGCCACCCGCTTTGTGCAGCCGCTGACCTTCGCCGCCCTCACCGGGCACAAGGTCATCACCAGCATCTGGGGGGATGCCGCCACAGGTCAGAGCGCCGATGAAAGCACCATCGAGCACATCGGCGAAGCGCAATGGACGCAGGCCCTCGTCGTAGCCCCGGCCACGGCCGACATCCTCGCCAAGTTAGCTCACGGCATTGCCGACGATTTCCTCACCACGATGTATCTGGCCACGACCGCCCCGGTTCTGGTGGCTCCGGCCATGAATGTGAATATGTGGCGCCACCCCGCCACGCAGGCCAACGTTGAAGTGCTCCGCCAGCGCGGCGTGCGCATCGTGGAACCGGGTACTGGCGAACTGGCCTGCGGGATGGTCGGCGCGGGGCGCATGGCCGAACCCGATCTGATTGCCGAGGCCGTCATCAACACGCTCGGCAGCCGCCACGATCTCACCGGTGAAACCGTACTCGTCACTGCCGGTGGCACACGCGAGGCGCTCGACCCAGTACGCTTTCTGGGCAACCGCTCCAGCGGCAAAATGGGCTATGCGATTGCCGAGGCCGCGCGTAGCCGCGGCGCCAAAGTCATCCTCGTCAGTGGTCCCACAGCCCTGCATCCGCCCTCGCACTGTGACTTGATCAAAGTCACCAGCGCCGAGGAGATGCGCCAGGCTGTGCTTGCGCACCTGGGCGAGGCGACGCTCGTCATCAAGGCCGCGGCTGTGGCCGATTATCGCCCGGTGAAAGTTTCCGAGCAGAAGCTGAAGCGCAGCGGCCCGCTCACGCTCGAACTTGCGCCAACAGAAGACATTCTGGCCGAAGTTGTGCGCCGCCGCCTTCCCGGTCAGCTCATCATCGGCTTTGCAGCCGAAACCGAGAACCGCGTGGAGAATGCGCGCACCAAGCTCCTGCGCAAGGGCGCCGATGCGATTGTGCTCAACGACGTAGCCTCAGCCAACGTCGGCATCGACGCTGACACCAACGCGGTGACCTTCCTGACTGCCACCACAGCGATTGAACTGCCGGAGATGCCCAAGCGATCGCTTGCCGACCGCATCCTCGACGAGATTCTTGTGCTGCGCCGTCCCCGCTCACTGGTTGTGGAACTCGATGAGGGCGCAGACACGAAGCCCCGGCGGCAGGGCGCGGCTGACGAGACCATTGTTCCCGCCGCAAGCCGCCGCCAGCTTATTGTGGAGTAAGCCGCGTGGCGCAACCGCTCGATCCCACAACCCGCGATGCCATCGCCGAGCGCATCCGTTTCTATCGCGATCTGGGCGTCACTGATCTCTACCGCCGCGCCGTGGACACAGCGCCGGCCGACGGGGTGGGGGCAGACACAGGTACAGACATGGGTGCCCCAGGTCCCGCTTCTGAGACCCGGGTCTCGTCAACTCAACCCAACTTCATTGGAGAGGAACCCGCCATTCCTGCCCGCAAAGGTTTTTCCTCGCCCCCGCAGAGTGCAACTGTCATTCCGGCCGCCGCGCGTCCTGCTGCCCTCAAGCTCATTCGCGAAGAGATCGGCGACTGCACCCGCTGCGCCCTCCACAAGGGACGCAACAAACTGGTCTTCGCTGACGGCGACCCCAACGCCCGCCTCATGTTTGTAGGCGAGGGGCCGGGCGCGGACGAAGACGCGCAGGGCCTGCCTTTCGTGGGCCGCGCCGGGCAGCTACTCAACAACATGATCACCGCCATGGGCCTGCGCCGCGAGGAGGTTTACATCGCCAACGTGGTCAAGTGCCGCCCGCCCGGCAACCGCACGCCCGAGCCGGAGGAAGCCAATACCTGCATGCCGTTCCTGCTCCGGCAGATCGATGTGGTGCGGCCAGACGTTCTGGTGGCGCTGGGCGCTACCGCCGCCACGTACCTTCTCGGCGCGCGCCAGCCTCTGGCCGGCCTGCGCGGCCGTGTTCACTCTGTGCGCGGAGCCAGGCTCATCGTCACGTACCATCCGGCCTATCTGCTCCGCGACCCGCGGCAGAAGAAAGAAGCCTGGGCCGATTTGCAGATTGCCATGAAAGAACTGGGTCTGAAGCCGCCAGGCCGGAAATGACTGCGGACCGCATCAAGCGGATTCCTTCGTTCTCAGGTTGACCCATGCGCGCCGGAGCCGTCTTACTGTTTGCGTGCTCCGGCAGTTAGGCAGGCATGGGCGTGACAGACCGGGCTCCATGCGGAAAGCGCCAGCATCGATTTCGCTGCCCTTTCAGAAGGGCAACAAAATCAGTAGCATAATCCGTACGGATCGTAGTAGAGTCAATACCAGAGACGCCAGTGAGGTTACTCCATTGATCAAGCAGGACATCGTTCATCATGTCATCGAGCGTACCGGTCTCCCGCGCAGCAAGGCGGAGGCCGCAGTGGACACCGTATTTGAGGGCCTTAAGCAAGCCCTTGCCGCCGGTGAGCGCATCGAACTGCGCGGGTTTGGCGTTTTCAGCGTGCGCGCCCGCAAAACCGGGATCGGCCGCAATCCCCGCACCGGAACTGAGGTAAGCATCGCTCCGGGAAAGGCAGTGCGTTTCAAACCGGGCAAGGAACTGCACGCTCTGGAACCCGGCGCGACGCCGCCCGGCGCGTAAGAGCGCACCCGGCCAGCGGAAACCATCTCTTTCCATGCAGTCTGGGTGCTGTTGATGTCGCCGGGCCCCAAGGCGATTGGTCCAGCCACCGGCCTCTGCGCCCACTCTGCGCGAGGTCGAACTGCGGCACTCTTCAGTCGCGCTGAGAACGTTGAGGAATCCGGTGCGCTCTATCTTTCGCGAGTATGGCCTACCTGCAATTCTGCTCGTAGTCACCGTGGTGACCACCACCGCTAACGGCGCCCGCTTTATGCAGAACTTCCTGGAGGGCCTGCCGCCCGTGGCCAGCGATGCCGACATCTGGCCCTGGCCTTGGCTGGCGCGCCATCCCCACCTCTACATCAATGGTTGGGAGTTCTCCGCTACGCTCCTCGGCATTCTACTCGTCCACGAGTTCGGCCACTATATCGCCTGCCGTGTGCACCGCATCCACGCCACGCTGCCCTGGGTGCTGCCCGCGCCCACCCTCAGCGGCACGGCAGGCGCTGTTATCCAGATCCAATCGCGTATCCCTACCCGCGACGCGCTCATGGATGTGGGTATCTACGGCCCACTGGCCGGCTATCTTGCTTCGGTGCTGGCCGTGGCCGCGGGTTTTGTGCTGAGCTTAAACACCCGCGCCAATTCCGCCGATGCCATCATCCAATTCGGCGGAGAGCCGCTGACCATCCGCCTGCTCCACGGTCTTGTCGCGCGCTGGGACCCGCTCCTGCCATCCTTCAACCGGCTCTCGCCCCATCCCGTGCTCGTCGCCGGCTGGATCGGCCTCTTCATCACCGCCCTGAACCTGATCCCCGGCGGACAACTCGACGGCGGACACATCCTTTACTCCATCTCACCCCGCCTCCACAAGGCGATCACGCTGGCATTGCCCTTCGCGCTCTTTGTCGCCGGCGCCGTCTTTTGGGTGGGCTGGATCCTTTGGGGCGTCATCCTGCTTATTCCCGCCATGCGCCACCCCAGGGTAGAACCGGAACCGGCACTTAGCGGCCACCGCCGCATCCTGGGAATCGCCGCGCTCGTCATCTTCCTCCTCACCTTTACGCCCACCCCCTTCGCGGGCAGTTCGCTGGTGAGCATCATTCACCCGCATGCCTCCGCGGCGGCGCAATAGGGCGCTTCGCCTAACTTCCGCGTTTGGCAGGACGCGATCTCCTGTTCAGCTCCCCCTTGATCTCTCCAGAAAGCGCACTATAATACCGCCAACCAGAAAGGCCTTCACCTGTGAGCCGCGAAAGAGAGGGATCGTCTCGCGAGCGGCGGCTGCCTGAGCTGAATTCGTTGGGATAGGACACGAGGTGGGATACGATGCTTCACTCACTCCCATCGTCACGAGCCGGCCTGTTGGGCCCCCTTTTCCAGGGCTATGAGGGCCCCGTGTTCTCCATCCGGCTGTGGGACGGCTGGCAGTGGTCTTCGCGGCCGGACGAAACTCCGGCCTTCACCATCTCGATCGCCACCCCCGCGGCTCTGGCTTCATTCCTGTTTTCATCCAATGAAATTACCCTGGGTGAGGCGTTTATTCATCGCGCCCTCGACATCGACGGGGATCTCTTGGCGGTTTTTTCGGTTGCCGAATATCTTTTCGATCGTCCCCGCGCCTTAAAGCAGCGGCTGATGGGATCTATCCTGCGCGCGGCAGCAGGCGCCGGACGATGGCTCCGGCACGGAGCGCAAAGCTGCATGCGCCGAGACTGCGCGGCGATCTCCTACCACTACGATCAGCCTCTCGAATTCTTCCGGCCGTGGCTGGGCAATTCGCTCGTCTACTCCTGCGCGTACTTTCGAACCGCCGACGATTCTCTTGATCGCGCCCAGACGCAAAAACTTGAGACCATCTGCCGTAAGCTGCGCATCGAACCCGGGGAGCATTTTCTGGACATAGGATGCGGGTGGGGAAGCCTCGTCCTCTACGCCGCAGGTGAGCACCATGCGCATGCCTGCGGCATCACACTCAGCCAAAGCCAAGCTGAAACGGCAAAACGTAGAATCGCGGAAGCAGGGCTGAACACAAGTTGCTCGGTTGAACTGCTCGACTACCGCCAATGCAAAGACCTCTACGGAAGCTTCGACAAGATCGCCAGTGTGGGAATGTATGAACACGTAGGATTGAAGAACCTGCGCCAGTACTTCAAAATCGCATATCAACTGCTGCGGCCGGGCGGCGTGTTTCTCAATCACGGCATCGCGCGTTCCTCGGTGTCGCCGGTGCGCAACGACTCCTTCATCGAGCGCTACGTCTTCCCCGACGGCAGGCTGGTTACGTTGCCACAGGCGCTTCAGGCCGCGGAAGCTGCCGGCCTGGAGGTGCGCGACGTCGAAAATCTGCGCGAGCACTACGAGCGCACCCTGTGCCATTGGGTCGAGGGCCTTCGGCAGAATGAACCCGCGCTGCTCAAGCATGTGCCTGAGTCAACCTATCGCATTTGGCTGCTGTATATGGCAGGGTCGGCCGCGGCCTTTCGCAAGGGCGATATCGCGGTCTACCAGGTTCTGCTCAGCCGGCCCGATGGCGGGCACAGCCGCCTGCCTCTGGTCCGCGAAGACTGGTATCGCCAACGCAGGCAGGAAGTTGGCTGCGGATGAACCTACGGTGTTCCCTCAGCTTGCATGAGCGCGTTCTGCGCGGCTACTCGTAGTAGGTTGCCGTGGTGGCGTCGGTCTCCCAGATGGTGCAGTCCTTCACGCGCACGCGGCCCGCGGTCATGCCGGCAAGTTGCTTATTGGTTTGCTCGTAGAAGTACCTGGCCAGGTTCTCCGCCGATGGGTTCAGCTCAGTAAACGGCTCCAGGTCGTTGAGCATCTGGTGGTCGATGCGCTCAATCACCGGGCGCATGACCTGCTTCAGGAGTTTAAAGTCGAGCAGAAGACCGGCTTCGTCCAGCACCGCTCCGGCCAGGGTGACGCGCACCTTGTAATTGTGTCCGTGCGGATTTTCGCACTTGCCCTTGTAATTGCGCAGGTAGTGACCGGAGGAAAATCCGGCTTCCACGGTAACTTCGTACATCGGCTTCAGCTCAATTCTGTGTGGGAAGCATCCCTTCTTCCATTCTACCGGCGACTGCGGCTTCAGGGCCTGCGGCGACGATTTCGCCGCGCCGCCAGCCGGGCGGCCTCGTGATGCCGGTCGACCTGCTCAAAAAGGTTACTCATCACACCGATAAATGCCGAGGCTAGCGCGGAGAGCAGCAGCAGTAACGCGATCGTGCGCCATAAAGTACCGTTGGCCGGAAGGCCCGGCTGGAAGCTTGAAGGCACCAGAGCCATGCCCCCTGATATCAGGGCAAACAGCGCAAGCGTGGCGGCGAGAATGTAAAAATTGCGGGACATACGCGTAGAATCGCTGCAAATCCTTATAGCGATTTTACGGCAATTTCAGAGATATGGACTGCCCTTCCGACCATGTGTCAGGACAATCGATTGCCCTGCTGTTGCCCGTCGCGCCCCAAAGCAAGGCGGCGGCCTTGCTCCCCGCGTCGGCCGCCGCTCGCATTTCCCTCCGGTTGATGTCTTAGAACGCCGCCACCGTCTGCCGCAAGCTGTAGGAGCTGAGCGTCTTGATATAGTTGCCGCGATCGTATGGCGAAGTATCCGGCACGGAGCGGCGGCTCAGGCAGCCGCGCGTCTCCCTGAGCGACGCGTACTCGCGCTTCTCCAGCCAGTAGCGCAGGTCCGCCAGCACCCTGCCAATGTGCTCAATGCCATGGATGTGCAACGCAGAAGCCATCATGGCGACATTGGCGCCGGCCATAATTGCCTTCAGAACGTCTTCCGCGGAATGAACCCCGCCCGTAACCGCGATGTCGGCCTTCAGGTGACCGTAGAGGATAGCCGCCCAGTGCAGCCGTGGCAGCAGTTCCGAAGGCGTGGAGAAGTGCAGCGTGGGCCGTACCTCCTGCGCCTCTATGTCGAAGTCCGGCTGATAAAAGCGGTTGAAAAGCACCACGCCGCGCGCGCCCGCATCCTCCAGCCTTGCGCACAGGTGTGGAATGCTGGTAAACGACTGCGACAGCTTCACAGCCACCGGAACCTTCACCACTGCGCAGACATTGCTCACCAGCTCCAGCAGTTGCACTTCGAGTTCGGCCGAGGTCTGGCTGCGATCGGTGGCAAGCGCGTAGGTATTCAGCTCGATCGCATTCACGCCCGCCTGTTCCATCTCCCTGGCGTAGCGCACCCAGCCGCCCGTGGTTACGCCGTTCAGGCTCCCCAGAACGGGAATGCTCACCGCCGCCCGCGCCCGCCGCAGGTGCTCCAGATAAACTTCGTGTGACATCCGGTAGTCACGCAGGTCGGGCAGATAGTTGAGTGATTCGGCAAATGATTCAGTTCCTCGCGAGAGATCTTCATCCAGCGCGCGCGATTCCAGTTCCAGCTGCTCCTCAAATAGCGAGGTAAGCACGATCGCGGATGCGCCCGCGTCTTCCATGCGGCGCATGTTGTCGAGCGACTCCGACAACGGCGTGGATGAAACTACGATCGGGCCGTTCAATTTCATCCCGAGGTACTGCATCGATAAGTCGATCATTCTTCACCTCCGGCGGCTACGCCAGCGAGCTTTTCCTCCGGTTTCTCTTCTGGAGCGATGTGTGGTGTCTCCGCGCGCCCCGGCATCGCTGCCCGAGCCGAGTAAACACGCCACTGCCGTTCCACGTCATCCTGTGCATCTTCCAGCAACTCCGCCGCCACCTCCGGATTGCCGCGCGCCAGCATCGTGTAGCGGGCCTCGCGGTAGGCATAGTCCTTGAGCCGGATCGACGGCGCCTTCGAGTCGAGCTGGAACGGATTCTTGCCCTGCTCGCGCAGCGCTGGGTTGTAGCGCATCAGCGGCCAGTATCCCGACTGCACGGCCAGCTTCTGCTGCTCCAGTCCGTGCACCAGATCGTAGCCGTGTGCGATGCAACTCGCGTAAGCGATGATGAGCGATGGCCCGTCGTGCGCCTCGGCCTCCTGGAACGCCTTCACCACATGGCTGTCGTTGCCGCCGATAGCCACCTGAGCCACGTACACCGAGCCATAGCTGACGGCCTCCATAGCCAGATCCTTGCGGCTGTTCCGCTTGCCGCTGGCGGCAAACTTGGCCACCGCGCCGCGCGGCGTGGCCTTTGACGCCTGGCCGCCGGTATTCGAGTAAACTTCGGTGTCCAGAACCAGCACGTTCACGTTCTTGCCCGAACCGAGTACGTGATCCAGTCCACCAAAACCGATATCGAATGCCCAGCCGTCGCCGCCGAGAATCCACACGCTCTTGCGTACCAGCGCATCGGCAATCGCCAGCAGATTGCGCGCATCCGACGAATTGTTGCCGGCCAGCTTCTCGCGCAGAATCTTCACGCGCTCCCGCTGCTGATTGATCTCCGCCTCAGTCTTTTGTTGCGCGCTGATGATTGCCGCCGCAAGGTCCTCGCCCACCGCCGGAGTCAGCCGCGTCAGCAGCGTCTCCGCAAAGGCCTTCTGCTGATCCAGAGCGGTTCTCATGCCGAAGCCAAACTCCGCGTTGTCCTCGAAGAGCGAGTTGGACCAGGCCGGTCCGCGGCCCTGCGCGTTAAAGGCGTAAGGCGTGGTGGGCAGGTTGCCGCCATAAATCGACGAGCAGCCCGTGGCATTGGCGATATACAGCCGGTCGCCGAAGAGTTGCGTGAGCAGCTTGATATACGCCGTCTCGCCGCAACCAGCGCACGCGCCGGAGAACTCAAAGAGCGGCTGCAGGAGCTGCAGATCCTTCACCTGCGTGTGCGACAGCTTGGTGCGGTCCACCTCCGGCAGCCCCAGGAAGAACTCCCAGTTCTCGCGCTCGGATTCGCGCAACGGAGCCTGCGGCGCCATGTTGATTGCCTTGTGGCTGGCGTCGCTCTTGCTCTTCACCGGGCATACTTCCACGCAGACGCCGCAGCCGGTGCAATCCTCGGGCGCCACTTGCAGCGTGTAGCGCTCCTGTTCCATTCCGCGCCACTTCGGCTTGGCCCACTGGAATGTCGCCGGAGCCTTATCCGCCAGATCCGGACTGTAGACCTTGGCGCGAATCACCGCATGCGGACAGACCATGACGCACTTGCCGCACTGGATGCACAGGTCCTTGTCCCACACGGGAATGAACTGCGCGATGTTACGCTTCTCCCACTGCGAGGTGCCCGACGGGAACGTGCCGCCGGCGGGAATCGCGCTGACCGGCAGCAGATCGCCCTGCCCCGCCGCAATCTGGCCCAGCACATCGTGCACGAATCTGGGTGCATTCTCCGAAATGGCGGGGATCAGATCGAACTCGGACGACACCGCCGCCGGCAATTCCACCTTTTCAAGGTGAGCCAGCGCCGCATCCACGGCGGCGAAATTCTTCTGCACCACCGCTTCGCCGCGTTTGCCATAGGTCTTCTGGATCGCCTTCTTGATCTGCGCAATGGCCTCTTCGCGCGGCAACACACCGCTGATGGCGAAAAAGCAGGTTTGCATAATGGTGTTGATGCGCCCGCCCATGCCCGCCTTGCGCGCCACCTCATAGCCATCGATCACATAGAACTCGATCTTCTTGCGCAGCATCTCCTGCTGCATGGTCCGCGGCAGCTTGTCCCACATCTCGGCCGCCGGATAAGGCGAGTTGAGCAGGAAGACCGCGCCGGGCATCGCCGCCTCCAGCACATTCATCTTTTCGAGGAAGCTGAAGTTGTGGCAGGCTACAAAGCTCGCCTGCGTGATCAGATACGTGGAGCGGATGGGGTTCGGCCCGAAGCGCAGGTGCGAGGTCGTCATCGAGCCCGACTTCTTCGAGTCGTAGACAAAGTAGCCCTGCGCGTAGTTCGGCGTATTGCTGCCGATGATCTTGATCGAGTTCTTGTTCGCGCCCACCGTGCCGTCCGAACCCAGACCGTAGAACAGCGCGCGAACGGTCTTTGGATCCTCCGTGGAGAAGGCGGGATCGTAACTGAGGCTTGAATTGCTGACATCATCCTGGATGCCGATGGTGAAGTGGTTCTTCGGCGCGGGCTTCGCCATCTCATCGAGGACACCCTTGACCATTGCCGGCGTAAACTCCTTCGACGAGAGCCCGTACCGCCCGCCGATCACCTTCGGCCGCGCCGTGAAGGGCAGACTCGCCTCGTTCTCGGCCAGCACGGTCACAACATCCTGATAGAGCGGCTCGCCGGCCGCGCCGGGCTCCTTGCAGCGGTCCAGGGTCGCAATCGACTTGACCGTAGCCGGCAATGCCGACAGAAATGCCTTGGCGTCAAACGGCCGGTAGAGGCGAACCTTAAGCAAACCTACCTTTTCGCCCTGCCTCGTCAGCGCGTCCACGGCTTCTTCCGCCGCTTCGGCGCCGGAGCCCATCAGGATGACGACCCGCTCCGCATCGGGCGCTCCGTAGTAATCGAAGAGATGATAGCTGCGGCCGATCAGTTTGGCGACCCGGTCCATCACCGACTGCACAATGCCCGGCACCGCCGCGTAGAACGGGCTGCAGGCCTCGCGTGCCTGGAAGAAAACATCCGGATTCTGCGCCGAGCCGCGGATGAACGGCCGGTCCGGGCAGAGCGCATTCTGCCGGTACCGGATGATGTACTGGTCGTCCACCAGCGCGCGGATGGTTTCGTCGCTGATCGGTTCAATCTTGCCGACCTCGTGCGAGGTGCGAAAGCCATCGAAGAAATGGATGAACGGAATGCGCGCCTCCAGCGTGGCGATTTGCGCCACCAGAGCCAGGTCGGCAACCTCCTGCACTGAGTTGGAAGCCAGCATCGCCCAGCCTGTCGTGCGGCAGGCCATCACGTCCGAGTGGTCGCCGAAGATCGACAGCGCATGCGTGGCCACGGTTCGGGCGGTTACGTGCATGGTGGCCGGAGTCAGCTCGCCGGCAATCTTGAACATGTTGGGGATCATCAACAGCAGGCCCTGCGAAGCCGTGAAGGTGGTCCCGAAGGCTCCCGCCTGCAGCGCGCCGTGCAATGCGCCGGCCGCACCGCCCTCGCTTTGAAGCTCTTCCACAATAGGCAAGGCGCCCCAAATATTCTTCTTCTCTTCCGAACGCCACTGATCGGCCCACTCGGCCATCGGCGACGAAGGGGTAATGGGGTAAATGGCGACAACTTCAGAGAGACGATAGGCAACCGAGGCGGCCGCCTCGTTCCCGTCCAGGATAACCATTTGCTTCTCACTCATTTGCTTTGCCTCATTGCGTGGACGCAGGAGAAATGACTGCTACGCTGAGTCTCTTTCGCTAAGGCTGCAAACCGCTGTGATGAGAAACACAGGGAGGCACTAAAATCCCATATTGCAATATGAGTTTCTATGCGATGAAAATCACCCGCTTCGACGGCCGGCGCGCAATCGCTCACTCTTGAATTGCGGGCGGCTCATTCCCTGCGCCAGCCCTGGTGCGCCGAAGATAGACCCAGAGATAAAAGCCCCCCATCGCTAACAGAGCCAATGAGGCCGGGCGTATCAGAACCAAGGTGCGCAATTGAGCAAAAATCCCATCGGTGCTCAATGCGCGGCCGTCCATGAGCGAATTGAGGGCCGACAATGGGACATCCGCGGTGAAGAAAAACGCGGCAGCCGTAACCGCAAGCGCAGTCCTTCCGATCGCGCGCCCTTCGTTCCACACCAGCGCGCAGGCGGGAATCGCGAGCATCAGGATCTTCGCATCCCAGGACCGGTGATAGGTCAGCAACATGGTGAGCGTCGCCGCTGTCGCCAGCGCAAGCCATGCGCTCCGCTGTGAGAATTGAACCTTGAGGGTGCGAACGAACCACACCAGCAGCATCGAGCCGCATACTAAATAGCTGATTGGATTGTAGATATTCGGTTCGTCGCGGAAGACGCTGAGGGCCGCTTGCAGATCGACGACATTCGAGACAGCGTGGCCAAAGACGGCGTTGGGACCGGGGTCATTGATCCCCCCCGGCGACGAAATTCTTTCAAGGTTGGCGTGCCAGTCCTGCATCCAGCCCGGCGCCACGTGCGAAAGCCACACCAATGCCGTGACTCCCAGCACAGCGGTAATGAGCAGGCTCTGCAGGGCGCGTTTCCGGCAGGGTGCGCCCGCCAACAGAAAATAGAGCCAGACGAATCCCCCATCATGGGGCTTGATCGCGAGGCTGAGCGCCATGCACAGGACGCCCACCCACACAAACCGCTCCCGAACCAAGCACCACACCGCGATTCCGCAGAGGCCGACAACGATCCCCGCCGTGTTGGCGGTGCTGATGGTGCTCTCGAAATTGGCAGCCAGAAGACAGGCAAGAAATGTGGAGATGTTCAGCGCATGGTCTGCGCCGACGCTCCACATCAGCACGACTGCGAGAATAAAGACTCCGGCCATGACGGCCGTCCAGAGCACATGCGCAAGCCCCCAGGGCAGCACCGCAAAAGGAGCCACAATTACAAATGTCGTGGGCATGTTGACGTAGAGCGTCACCGCCTGAACGGATGCGGGCGTACTCAAAGTGCGTTCGCCGCCCTCGGCCCGGTAAACACTTTCGAGAGCACTCACCTTGTACGGGTTCTGGTGTTGCATCAGGCAGCGGGTGCCGTAATACACCGCCCTGAAGTCCACCCAGCGGTTGAGCGTATGCCCCACCGAAAAGCCCCACAAAACGGAGATGCCGCTGCACAACAGCAGGCAAAGCAGGTGAACCCTCCGCCTCTTCTCTGTACTTGAGTCCATTTGCACCATGCCTGCCGCTCCGCGGGACGACAGAGGTCCGCGAAAGGGGAGATTGCGACCGTTATAGCATCTCACTGCCCGGGCCGTGCAGGAAAATGCCCAGTGCCCGCATCTCATGTTGCAGATTCAGCACAAGAATGAGTGCCCCATGTCCCGTCTGCCGCGGCGGATGAATGCGACCTCCGCTCAACAGGCCAGCCTCAGAGGTGCGCGTTGAGTCGGACCCTGCCCAATCGCTCTCGTCCGCGCCCACCGAAAGCCGCACTTCACTCCTTCGTCATCGCCTCCACCAGCGCCTCCCATTCCGCCTCCAGCGTTGGCCTGTGGTATCCGCGGCCCGCACGGCGGTACCAGTAATCGGCATTCCACTGCACGCCTTCCTTGCGGTGGAGATACGCATGCACCGCCATGCCCTCCGGCGTTTCCAGGCTGTCCACCAGGCCGTGTGCGCGCGCCCATTCGCCCTTGGCATCCCACCACAAAGCCTCCAGCGGAGCGTCCATTCCATCCGGCGGCTCTGCCAGCGCCATCGATGCGCGAAATCTCTCAGCATTCATAAGGCCTCCTGAACCCATTCCTACGTCGACTGCGAATTATTCAAACTTGAGTGACATCGCTCGTGTCCGGTTGATTTTTCCTTGACTCGCGACAAGCCATTCTTATCGCATGAGTTGCGTCATTTTTCGCCTGTCCACGATTTGAATTGCGTCCACTCCCTTACTCTGCCTCCAGAGAGGCAGGATGAACACCGGCAAGAGGCTTTTCGCACCGATCACGGAGCCTGCTCCCGGGAAAACTTTCGGCTGCATCGTGGCGCGGCAGCACGGCGACCGAGGCGCGCGCACTCTTTCGTCCACGGAGCTGTTCCGTATTACGACGGCGCCACCAAAGAAGATCTGCGGCACAGCCTGCACCACAAGCAGTCGCAGTAAGCCACTGCGAAAAGCGCCGCTACCTTTTGGATAGGTAACTTAAGGATAGGTTTTCAGTCCATCTGGCTGGATTTGGACTGGAGATATTTGTCGAAGGGAATCTCGAAGTAGAAGAGGCGCTTTCCATCGGCATCGCGCAGATCGAAGATATGCATCTTGGCCCCCTTCAGAGGGTCACTGATTCCCGAGATGTCGTAGAACAGGAAGCCGGCGCGCGTGGTGTGTGGTTCCACCACCAGGGCCTGATACTCGAACTCGTTGAAATCCTGCTCGATGGCCTTGTTCTTGCTCTTTGGTTTGGTGTGGAGAGGCGGAAATGGCAGAGGCATGGGAATTTCCTGGCCCACGTGCGCCGTAGTCGTCATCTTCCGCTCCACATCTTCGGGCTCGGCAGCCTGGATATCCTCACCCTTACCCTTCGCGGGCTCAAAGAGGATGCGAGCCTCCCGCAAAGAGATGGGCTTGTCGCCCAGATTGGTAATAATGAGCCGTACCGGCAGGATGTTGTATTTCAAATAATCGACGCGGAAGATCTTCTCCTGTTCGCGGGTGTCATACGGCACGACGGCGATGGCGACCTGCTCCTTCTCGTGAATTTCAACGGCGGGATAGGATGTAGCAGGCTGCGCGGGCGTCAGGGCAGGGCGTTTGGCCATGGCTGCCAGCGGGAGCCAGAGCAGCAGTACGGAGATCGTACGGAGAACTTTCATCGCGCTCGACTGTATCATTTTACAGTTAGACCACGAAAAGGCAGATTCCGTTACGCATGATCCTGTTTTTCTACAATATGGCCTTGATTGCCGGCCTTGTGATCAGCGCTCCATGGTGGTTGTGGAGGATGGCTACGACGCACAAGTACCGCGAAGGCATGGGCGAGCGCCTGGGCTTCACGCGCCAGGCAGCGGACCGTCTGGCGAAGCGTGGGCGCGCACTCGTATGGGTTCATGCTGTTTCAGTGGGCGAGGTGCTTGCTGTCACCCGGCTGGTTAAGGAACTCGACGCTGCGCTGCCGGATTTCTTCGTGGCAATCTCCACTACGACTCGCACCGGCCAGCAGCTTGCCCGCGAACGCTTCGGCGCGGATCGCGTCTTCTATTGCCCGCTCGATCTGCCTTGGGCGACCAGAGCCTGGCTCCATGCAATGCAGCCGCGTTTGCTGGTTCTAGCGGAGACGGAGTTCTGGCCTAATCTGCTGAACGGCTGTTTTCGCCGCGAGATTCCGGTGGCGGTGGTGAACGCCCGCATCTCCGACCGCTCCTGGCCGCGCTACCGAAGGCTGCGCTGGCTGTGGAAGCCTATCCTGCGGCGGCTCAGCCGCGTTCTGGCGCAGAGCGAGACAGACGGCAGGCGGCTCCGCGCCCTGGGTTGTGTGCCCGAGTGTGTTTCCGTCGCCGGCAATCTCAAATTCGACGTACGCGCCGCCGGCGAATCCGCCGCTACCCGATTGTTGAAGGCTGCGGCCGGCGGACGGCGGCTTGCCGTGGCCGGCAGCACCCTGGAGGGTGAAGAAGCGGAGCTGCTCGAAGCGTGGCCGCTGTTGCTGGCCGCCGAGCCAGAACTGGCCATGGTGCTGGCTCCGCGCCATCCCGAGCGCTTTGGCGCAGTGGCGGCTTTGCTGGAGAGAGCAGGCGTTTCGTGGAGCAGGCGATCGAACTGGAAGGAGCAAGCGCCGGCAGCGCTTCGGCCTGGTGAAATTGTGCTGCTCGATACGATTGGCGAACTGGCCTCGGTTTACTCGCTGGCCGAGGTTGCCTTTGTGGGTGGCAGCCTGGTTCCCGCGGGCGGACACAATCCGCTGGAGCCGGCGCAGTTCGGTGTGCCTATCGTGATGGGGCCGCACTATGTGAACTTCCGCGCAATTACGGAAGACCTTCGCGAGCACCGCGCCCTGCGCATTGCCGGGAAAGAGGAACTGGCCGCCACATTGATTGAACTGCTCCAGAATCCGAAAGAGGCTGCCGCTATGGGTGAGCGGGCGCGGCAGGTCTTTGCCCAGCAGGCGGGGGCGACGGATCGCTGCGTGCAGGCTTTGCGCGCATTGCTTTCAGCGCCAGTTCGTCCCGCATCTGCCGCACAGGAGCGCACGGCATGAAGCCGCCATTTTCCGCGCGCCGTCTGCTGCTGCCGCTTGTGCCGGTTTACCGGCTGGTGTTGGAGATCCGCGAGCGGCGCCTTCGCTCCGGGCAGGAGCCGGTGCGGAAGCTGCGCTGGCCGGTCATCAGCATCGGCAACCTTTCGGCTGGCGGCGCAGGCAAAACGCCGCTTGTCATCACGCTGGCGCAGGCGCTCGTCCGGCGCGGTCTGTATGTGGATGTGTTGTCGCGCGGCTACGGCCGCCATAGCCGTCATCCAGCCCGTGTCGATCCTGAGGGAACGGCCGAGGAATTCGGCGATGAGCCGCTGCTGATTGCACGCGAGGCAAAAGTGCCTGTTTATGTGGCGGCGCAGCGCTACCAGGCGGGGCTGCTGGTCGAGACTGGCCGCAAGTTAGATTTATCTCATGGCCTGCATCTGCTGGACGACGGATTTCAGCATCGCCAGCTTCACCGCGACGTGAATATTCTGCTGCTCAGCCGCGAAGACTGTGAGGATCGCCTGCTTCCCGCTGGCAACATGCGCGAGCCGCTTTCGGCGCTGCGCCGCGCCACCATCGTCGCCATTCCCGCCGGCGACGATGCGCAAAGGGTTGAGGCCGGTCTGCGCGCGAATGGCTGGCAGGGGCCGGTCTGGCGCCTGCTCCGCCGCATGGATGTCCCTCCTGTTGCTGGGCCCGTGGCCGCCTTTTGCGGCATCGCGCGCCCGGCGCAGTTCTTCGAAGGGCTGGAAGCTGCCGGCCTGCGCCTCGCTGCCCGCATCGCCTTTCCAGACCATCACCGCTACACCGCGCGCGAGATCCGTCGCATCCAGACTGTCGCCCGCAACGCAGGCGCTGCCGCAATCATCACTACGGAAAAAGACGGCGTGCGGCTCGGCAGGCTCTCCGCCGCGTTTCCAGACCCCCTGCCGCTCAAAACCGCTCACCTGCGCGTTGAGATCGAGGACGAAGAGGTTGCGCTGGACTTTATCGAATCGAAGGTCTGTTAGTGCAGACCGCCAGAAATGCGAGAGATTATTCTGCGAACTGAGGAAGGTTCCGCATGGCATCAACCAGCAGGGTCAAAGAGGCTGCGGGAAAGTTCCGATTTTGAGTTGAATTTCCAGAAAACATCCTTCGGAGTCATGTCGATTTTGCAAAACTTACGGCACGACTGAAGTCATGCCCTAAAGAGAATTCACGTTCCGATCACGCTGCCCTTGACCTGATCTGTACTTCGAATCCGGGGTTTTCAAGTGGCTGAGGAGGCGCAGGGCTTGTTTGTCTAAAGATAAACAACGTTCCGCTGTTACCAGGCCCTCCTCGTATCGAGTTCTTCCGCAACCTCTAGAGCCTGCGCAGCGCTAAACGTAGAATCCAGGCCGCCGCCTGGTCACGCCGGGATGCTTCTCAAGCTCTGCTTCATCCAGGTCGAAGCCCAGCCCCGGCTCATCGCTCAACTCGACAAAGCCATTCCGGATCGGCAGCGGCCTGCCCAGCACGGTCTCGCGCCAGGGCACATCCATCACCATGAACTCCTGCAGGAAGAAATTTGGCACCGCGGCCATTACGTGGGCCGATGCAATGGTGCAGATGGGACCGTTGGGATTGTGTGGCGCAATCGGCACGTTGTACGCCTCGCACATCGAGGCGATCTTCCGCATTTCGCTGATGCCTCCACAGCGAACCACGTCGGGCATAAGAATATCCGCGGCGTGCTTCTCGAGCACCGGGCGCGCCATGAAGCGCGAGTGCAACCGCTCGCCCACGCAGACGGGCAGGGGAATCTTCCTGCGGATGTCCGCGATCTCGTCCGGGAACTCCGGACCCACAGGTTCCTCGTACCACATGCAGTTGATGCCGGCGGCGGCGATGCGCTGCGCCATCTCCACGGCCGTGGGCGCATTCAGCATGGCGTGCGTTTCCACGGCGATGGGGAAGTCGCGGCCTGCGCCGTTCTGCACCGCGACCAGCCGCTCCAGCGCCAGTTGCTTCTGCTCTTCGGTGAGGCCCAGGTTTGAGGCGAGGTGCTCACCATACCAGTAGTTGGTGTGCGCAAAGGGATCGAACTTGCAGGCGGCGAAACCCTGCTTCCTGACCGCTTCGGCCTGTCGCGCGTAGTCCTGCGGCGTGCCGGTGCCGCCCAGGAACCAGTAGTTGGCATAGAGCTTGATCTGCTTGCGATAGGCGCCGCCCAGCAGTTCATAGATCGGCATCCCGGCACGCTTGCCGGCAATATCCCACAGCGCAATATCCACGGCGCTGATCGCGCTCATCACCGGACCGGCCTGCCCCAGCCAGTTGAAGTCCCGGTACATCTTGGTCCACAGGTAGTCGATGCGCGTGGGATCTTCGCCGATCAGCGTTTCACCCGCGTGCTTGCAGGCCTCCAGCACCATCGGGCTGCCCGGCCAGTTCGAGCCTTCGCCGATGCCGGTCAATCCTTCATCGGTGTAAATCTTGATCAGCGTCCAGTTGTACTTGATTCCTTCGACCAGCCATGCCTTCACTTGTGTAATTCGCATAACAAGCCATCCTAAGTGACCGGGCCGGGATTGAAAAGGGCGAGATCGTTGTGCAATCCCCAATGCTCGGCCCAGGTTCGCTTGCGGCCGCCGGCCACGTCGAGAATCATGCGGAAGATTTCCCAGCCAACCTCTTCGACCGTCGTCTCCGCGGTTGCGATTCTGCCCGCGTCGATGTCGATCAAATCGCGCCAGCGCTCCGCCAGACCGCTGTTTGACGCTATTTTGATCACTGGCGCCATAGCAAGGCCGTAAGGCGTGCCGCGCCCGGTTGTGAAGACGTGCATATTCATCCCGGCCGCCAACTGCAGGGTGCCGCAGATGAAGTCGCTGGCCGGCGTAGCCGCAAAGACGAGTCCCTTCTGTGTGATGCGCTCTCCGGGGCCCACTACGCCCATCAGCGCGGTGCTGCCTGCCTTGGCCACCGAACCCATGGCCTTCTCAACAATGTTCGCCAGCCCGCCCAGCTTGTTGCCCGGGGTCGGATTCGCACCGCGGTCTGCGCCACCTTTGCGCAGGTACTCGTCGTACCAGGCCATTTCGCGCAGAAAATCCCTGGCCACCTCCGGCGTGGCGGCCCGCGCACTGATCAGATGCGCGGCATCGCGCACCTCTGTCACCTCAGAGAACATCACCGTCGCGCCGGCACGCACCAGCAGGTCAGCCGCAAATCCCACGGCGGGGTTCGCCGTCACGCCGGAGAGCGCATCGGAGCCGCCGCATTGTAGCCCCACCACAAGATCCGACGCCGGACAGGAGACGCGCCGGCGCTCGTTCAGCCGCTTCAACCGCGCCTCGGCCAGCGTCATGATGTGCGCTACCATTTCGCCAAAACCCTGCTGCGCATCCTGAAGAACCGCGACCGATGGCTCCTCTGTGAGCACGTTCAACGGCCCGTCGAGCAATTTTGCAGGCTGCAGCTTTTCGCATCCGAGGCTAACCACCAGCAGTTCGCCGCCGAAGTTAGGGTTCAGGCTCAGATTGTGGAGCGTGCGGATCGGCACCGCCGCGCCGGGCGCATCGATGGCCACGCCGCAGCCATAGTTGTGGGTGATGGCCACGACATCATCGACATGGGGATAGCGCGGCAGTAGTTCCGCCTTGATGCGGCGGACTGCATAGTCCACGGTGGGCGCTGTACATTGCACGGTGGTGCTGATGCCGAGGATGTTGCGGGTTCCTACTGAGCCGTCCGGATTGCGATAGCCCTCAAACGTAAAGCCGTCCAGCGCAGGTAGAGGCCTGGGCGTGGCCGTCGCCAGCGGGCACTCGGCCAGCGCCGGTGCCTGCGGCTGTGCCACAAGCCCTTCATGCACCCAACTGCCGCCCGCGATGGGCCGCTTCGCGAAGCCGATTACCGTGCCGTAGCGCAGAATGCTTTCGCCTTCCGCCAGATCGGCAAGCGCGACTTTATGCGCCTGGGGAACAGCTTCAATGAGGACCAGTCCGCAGGGAAAACGGCTGCCCACGGGCAACCCGCCCTGGTTCACGACGACAGCGACATTATCGCGCGGATCAACGCGGATATAGCGCGGCAGCGCAGCGGGTTTGTCGATTTGGCCGTGTTCCTTGCTCATGATTACCGCACCATGCAGGGGCGTTTCGGATCGAACTTCCAGCCGGGAATCAACGACTGCATGGCGGCAGCGTCATCACGCGCGCCCAGATTCATTCTCCCGTAAAGCGCGTGCGCCCGCTCAATGGCGTCCATGTCGAGTTCGACTCCCAGTCCGCCGCGTTCCGGGACGGTCAGCATGCCGTCTTTAATCGGAAAGGGATTTATGGTCAGGTGCTCCCCATCCTGCCAGATCCAGTGCGTGTCGATGGCCGTGATTGTGCCGGGCGCGGCCGCGGCCACATGCGTCACCATGGCCAGCGAGATGTCGAAGTGGTTGTTGGAGTGCGAGCCCCAGGTGAGCCCGTTGTCGCGGCAGGTCTGCGCCACGCGCACCGATCCCTGCATTGTCCAGAAGTGCGGGTCGGCCAGCGGAATGTCCACCGCATTCAGCCGGATCGCATGCCGCAACTGGCGCCAGTCCGTAGCGATCATGTTCGTAGCGGTGGGCAGATTTGTGGCCTGGCGAAACTCCGCCATAATCTCGCGGCCTGAGAAGCCCTGCTCGGCGCCGCATGGATCTTCCGCGTAAGCGAGCACATCCTGCTTGCCTTTGCACAATGCGATGGCCTCTTCGAGCGACCACGCTCCGTTTGGATCGAGCGTAATGCGTGCCTCAGGAAAGCGGCAATGCAGTGCTTCCACGGCCTTCATTTCCTCAGTGCCGTCAAGCACGCCGCCCTTCAGCTTGAAGTCGTTGAAGCCATACTGCGCGTGGGCGGCCTCGGCAAGTCGCACAATTGCCTCGGGCGTGAGCGCCTCTTCATCGCGCAGGCGAAACCAGCCCGCGGCCGATTCGCTCGCGCACCGGTAAATGATGCCGGCTTTGCGGCTGTCGCCCACGAAGAACAGATAGCCAAGCACCGGCACGGTTGCGCGTTGCTGGCCTTCACCCAGCAGCGCCGCAACGGGGAGTCCAAGAAACTGTCCGAGCAGGTCGAGCAGCGCGGACTCGATCGCAGTGACGGCATGGATGGCGACGCGCAGATCGAAGGTCTGCAGACCGCGCCCCCCTGCATCGCGATCGGCAAAGCGCTGCCGCACGGCGTTCAGAATGGCGTTATAGGAAGCAGTTTCGCGCCCGATCACCAGCGGCTTTGCTTCTTCCAGAACCCGCCGAATCTTTTCTCCGCCTGGAACTTCGCCCACTCCGGTGTTTCCCGCATCGTCTGTCAGGATGACGAGGTTGCGCGTAAAGTATGGCGCATGCGCGCCGCTCAGGTTGAGCAGCATGCTGTCGTGGCCTGCCACAGGCACCACGCGCATGGCGGCAACCCGCGGCGATCTGCCGCCCGCATTCAAGCCTGCACTGCTCATTGCTTATCTGCCCTCATTGCTTCGCCGGTCATCATACCACCGCGCGGCATTGCCGGGGCGGCTTCTCGGTTTCCCCTTTACAGAAGCGCATTCGCTCGCTTACAAATTTCATGTCACTAAACCGAATCGAACGCAGAGGCGTTATCGCCGGACGGATAGCAGGCTGATCGCGCCGTGATCCCGGCGCTGCGATGATTTTCTTGGATCGCGCGAATTGGAACAGCAAGCACCAGGCTAGAGAAATCTCCCGCTCTGAGCGGCTCAGAGCGCGCCCTCAGGGAAAGGAAAAGCACATGAATCGGAGACAGTTCATCACGATGAGCGGCGCGGCCGGGCTGGCTGCTGCTACCGTGCCGGCCTCGGCAACAGCGCCGGTCGAACCTGATGCAAAGCCGGGCCAGATGAAACTCGGCGACCAGACCGCGCCAACCAACGATGTGCATCTGCAGTATCTGGCTCGCTACGGCGTGCGCCACATCTGTGGCTACCCGGAGATTGAGGGCGACCGCCTCTACGCCACCGTGGACGAACTCAAGCGCATGATGGACATGGCTGGTAAGTACGGCATCAGCATCGACTGCATCGCGCCGCCGTTCCTTGGTTCCACCTATATCAACCGTGAAAAGCATCCCGCCATCATGCTGGCTGAGAGCCCGGAGCGCGACCGCGACATTGAGCAACTCCAGACCCTCATCAAGAATTGCGCAACGGCCGGAATCCCTTGCATCAAGTACAACATGAGCATCCTGGGCGTTTTGCGCACGGGGCGCGTGCCAGGACGCGGCGACGCCATGGACCACGTCTGGAACCTCGCCGAGGCGCATCCCGCAACTCCGCTCACCCGCGCAGGCCGTGTCGATGCCGATGCTTTCTGGGAGCGCATCACGTACTTTCTTGACCGCGTAATCCCGGTTGCCAATGAGTACAAAATTCGCATGGCGTGCCATCCTCACGATCCGGGCGTTCCTCCCGAGGGCTATCAGGGCGTGGTCCGCGTGCTGGGCACCGTTGACGGGCTCAAGAGGTTTGTCACCATTCAGGAGGGCCCGTATCACGGCCTCAACTTCTGCCAGGGCACCGTATCGGAGATGCTTCAGAATCCCGGCGTCGAGATCTTTGACGTCATCCGCTACTTCGGCACGCGCAAGAAGATATTCAATGTACACTTCCGCAACATTCGAGGGCATCGGAATCACTTCGAAGAGGTCTTCCCCGACGAAGGCGACGTGGACTTCGTCAAGGCCATCAAGGTTTACAGGGAGGTTGGCTATCCCTACATGCTCATGCCCGACCATGTGCCAATTGCCGCGAACGATCCTGGCTCGCTCCAGTCATTTGCTTTCTGCTACGGATATATTCGTGGGCTCCTTCAGTTTTTGGACTCCACGTCCTGAGGGAGCCGTTCATACCCGCGCTGTGTATAGTAAGTTGAAAATTGCAGGAAGCTCAGCGCCGCGGCCTGGGCGGAATGGATGATTGATCGTGTCTGAAAGCAGGCAAACCCGGGTACGTTATCTCATCATCACTATCATCTTCGCGGTGAGCTGTTTCAGCTATGGAGATCGCGTGGCGCTCTCCCTTGCCGGCGAGTCGATGCTGAAGACGATTCACCTGACCCCGATCCGGCTTGGCTGGCTCTTATCGGGATTCAGTTGGGCCTACGTGCTGGGGCAGTTGCCTTCCGGTGGTTTGCTTGACCGCTTTGGATCGAAGCGGGTTTATGGGATCAGCATCATCTTATGGTCGGTCTTTGCGTTCCTAACGGGCTTTGCCGGATTTCTCGGTCCAAGCCTGGCATTCACCGCAATTTTCATACTGCGGCTCCTTTCCGGCCTGGCTCAATCGCCTGTCTTCCCCGGTAACGGCCGTATTGTTGCCGAGTGGTTCCCGACGGACGAGCGCGGCCGGGCCTCTGCGATCTTTAACGCCTCGCAGTATTTCGCCCTTCCAATCTTCGCGCCGATCTTTGGCTGGATTATTCACTCCATGGGCTGGAGAAGCAGCTTCTGGTTTATGGGGCTGCTTGGCTTTGTCTTGACCGCGGTTTGGTTTGCCAATATTTTCAGCGTCAAGAAGCACCCACGCGTCTCCAGGTCGGAAGTGGATTTTATCGAACGTGGCGGCGGCCTTGTAAATACCGATGACGATAAGTCGAAACTCAGGAAGAATCCGCTCACCTGGTCCACGGTGAAGATGCTCCTGAGTCATCGCATGTTAGTCGGCGTCTATATCGGTCAGTATTGCATTACTACACTTACGTGGTTCTTTCTTACATGGTTTCCGGTTTACCTGCAGGAAGCGCGGCATATGTCCATCCTGAAAGCTGGATTCGCGGCCGCCGTGCCGGGGCTGTGTGGGGGATTCGGCGGCATCCTGGGTGGCATCATCTCCGACAAGCTTCTGGATCGGGGATGCTCGCTCAGCTTCGCCCGCAAGGCGCCGATCATGGCCGGAATGACGCTGGCCATGACGATGATTGCCTGTAACTACGCCAGCGCGCAAAGCCTGATGCTGCTGTTTATGTCAATCTCATTCTTCGGGAAGGGAATCGGCGCGCTGGGCTGGACGGTCGTCTCTGATACTTCGCCCAAAGGCCTGGTTGGCATGAACGGCGCGCTTTTCAACTTTATCGGCAATATGGCCGGCATCACAACGCCGCTCATCATCGGATACATTGTCGAAAAGACGCATTCCTTCAACTATGCGCTGATCTATGTCAGCTTTATCGCGTTTTGCGCCATTGTGAGTTATGGACCGATTGTCGGCGAGATCAAGCGTATTGAACTGGAGGTTCCGGCAACGGCCGAGAGCGCCCGGTAACGGAACGCGCGGTCAGCGGGGATCGAGATCACGTTGGCCCGGCAGCCGTGACCGATTCGAGTTACTGAATGTGGCGATGCGCAACCAGCGCCGCCAATCGATAAAGGAGATGGAGCTTATGCCGGAATGGCCGGGAAACTTACCGCGCAACGTATTCAAGCAAGCGCTGGCGCATGGAAAGCGCCAGGTGGGGCTATGGTCGAGCCTTTGTAGTCCGATCGTGGCTGAGGTTCTTGCCGGAGCAGGGTTTGACTGGATTCTGATTGACGGTGAGCACGCGCCGAACGATATCGGCTCGCTCATCGTGCAACTGCAGGCAATGCGCGGCGGGACCGCTGAACCCATCTTCCGTATTCCGTGGAATGATGCTGTGATCATCAAACGCGTGCTCGACGTCGGCGCGCGTTCTTTGCTGATTCCCTTTGTCCAGAACGCCGAAGAGGCGCGCAAAGCGGTGGCTGCTGCGCGCTATCCTCCGCTCGGCATTCGCGGCGTCTCGGTTGCGCCGCGCGCCAACGACTACGGGCGCGTCACCGGTTATCATCGCAACGCCCATCTGGACACCTGTATTCTTGTGCAGTTGGAAACCCGGGCGGCGCTCAAGGAGATTGAGGCGATTGCGGCCGTGGATGGCATCGACGGCCTCTTCATCGGCCCCAGCGACCTGGCCGCGGACTTCGGCCATCTCGGCAATCCCAAGCATCCTGAGGTGCAGGAGGCGATCAAAGACGCTGGCGTGCGCATCCGCGCTACCGGCAAAGCCGCGGGCATGCTCTCCGGTAATCTGGATGATGTAGAGCCTCTGTTTGCGCTCGGATTCAACTTCACCGCCGTCGGCAGCGACCTCGGGATTCTTGCTCGCGGCGCGGAACAGATTGCCGCACGGTTTCACAAGAGCTAGGAAAGCGCGAGATTTTTTAAACCCAGGAGGAAAAGGATGGCAACATTAGGATTCGTCGGTCTCGGGATCATGGGCCGGCCGATGCTTAAGAATCTGTTGAAGGCCGGTCACAAGGTGGTTGCCTATGGCCGCACTCCCGCCAAGCTCGATGCATGCGTGGCTGACGGCGCCGGGCGCGCCGCCTCGAATCGCGAAGTGGGTGAGCGTGCCGACATGATCTTTACCATGCTGCCCGATGGCCCTGAGGTCGAAGAGGTGGTGCTTGGCCCCAACGGGATTCTGGAAGGCTGTAAGGCTGGGGATCTCATCATTGACATGAGCTCGATCAATCCTCTCATCTCGCAGAAGATTGCGGCCGCCTGCGCCAAGAGAGGCGTCGGCTTTGTGGATGCGCCGGTGAGCGGCGGCGAGCCGAAGGCGATTGACGGCACCCTGGCGATCATGGTCGGGGCCAGCGAAGACAACTTCCGCAAAGCGGAGCCTTACCTCAAGTGCATGGGCTCCACGGTCACGCTTACCGGACCGGTGGGCGCGGGCAACACCACCAAGCTCGCCAATCAGATCATGGTGGCGTGCAACATCGCCGCGATGGGCGAGGCTCTGGCACTGGCGACGCACTGCGGGCTCGACCCCGAAGTAGTTTTCAATGCGGTCAAAGGAGGCCTGGCGGGTAGCGCCGTGCTCAATGCCAAAGGGCCCATGCTCATTGCGCGAAATTTCAAGCCTGGATTCAAAATCCAGCTCCACCAGAAGGACCTGCGCAACGCGCTCCAGACGGCGGAGGCAAACAAGATGTTTCTTCCGCTCACCGGCCTGGTGCAGCAGATGCTGCTTTCACTGATGGGCGACGGCAAGGGCGAGCTCGATCACTCAGCGATTGCGACCTTCATCGAGGGGCCGTCTCATGTTGAGGTGAAGCGGCCCTCGGCAAGCGCGTAACGGCTCGTGTCTGCCATGGGCCAAGTCTCTGACGGTATAAAAACCTGGGTGCCTCAGGTCTCGTCCGCCGCGGCGGATGAGACCTGGGGCACCTCGACCTCAAGGTAAGAAATCATGTGGCCGGAGACTTAATCGGCTACTTGCGCGCCTACTTCCTTTGCACAATGGGCTCTCCCGGTATCAGCAGATTCACGCGATAGATGCTATCGGTGTCCGTAATGTAAAGCGTCTTGCGATCGGCGCCGCCCCAGGCAAGATTCGAGACCCGCTCCGGCATCTCAATCGTTGCCAACGGCTTGCCTTCGGGAGAGAAGATCCACACGCCACCGGGCCCCGCGCTATAGACATTTCCCTTCGAATCCACCTTCATCCCATCCGGATTGCCGGGGCGCGTGTCCGAGGTGGCATCATAGAACACCTTTGCATCGGTGAGCGTGCCATCCGGCCGGACGGTGTAGCGCATCCATATCTTCTTCGGCTGGGAGTTATCAACGTACAGGTACTTCTCATCCGGCGAGAATGCGATGCCATTCGGGCGCGGCAGGTCGCTGACCAGCAGTTGCAGCTCGCCGCGTGCCGGGGCAGAGCCGGGCTGCTGAGTAAGCGCATGAGGGATGCGGTACACTCCATTCACTTTGAGCTCTTTGTCAGGGTCCTTGTCGGATTGCGTGCGCAGGCCGTACGGCGGATCCGTAAAGTAGAGCGAGCCGTCGGACCGGTACACAAGGTCATTCGGGCTATTGAGCCGTTTGCCTCGATACGAATCCGCCAGGATCGTCGTCGGGCCCCCCGTATTTGGCGACTCGAAGCGGTAAACATCCCGCTGCGCATGCCCGGCAACTGTCAGCCGGTTTTGTGCGTCGAGCGTCATGCCGTTCGATCCGGGCTCGGGGCCTCCATATGGCTCCGTTCCTTTGTATCCGCTGGGCTGCTCGAAGATGGTCACGCCTTGTCCCGGCGTCCAGGTGCGGATGCTGTTGCTTGGGATTTCGGCGAAGAAGAGCCGGTCGCCGTCCCAAACGGGGCCTTCCACCCACTTGAATCCCGTGGCGATCCGCTCCAGCGTGGCGCCGGACGGGATGACCTGATTGGCGGCCGGGTCCAGCCGGTCAACTTTGAGAGGAGTGGAAACCGTGGTGTTCGTTGGTTGCGCTTGCTTGGTCGCGGCCTGTTGGTTTGCCTTGCATCCGCACAGAATGGCCAGCGCAGCCAGCCAAAGCAGTCGATGAGAATCATTCCATTTCATGTAATTTTCCTGGAGAGCGGGTGATAGCCGCCGGCCGTGCCTGGTGCAATCGACGACGTCATCCATCTATATCTGTGCGGCGCCTGGCTGTCAAGAACAGCGAGTCAAGAACCGTCTGGGAGCAGAAATTGTTCAAATGGAGAGCATCGTGCGACTCGAAGCAAAGACGCCTTTGCCCGGATCGGCTTGATGGTGCTGCCGGGGTGGGCAATAGCGGGCTTTCAGCGCATGACGGTCACAGTCCCCGGCGCGTCTTGAACTCCGCTCCAATTGCCGTAAGGTCGCTCTGGCCGAGGGCATGCGCCGCGCAGGGAAATATAACATCCTCTTCGAGGTGGATATGCCCGCCGTAGATGCCCTGCAATTGCTCTGTAATCGATAGCAGCTGGCTCTCATCGTCCGTGGCCAGGCCGCGCTCGGCAACCCACTTCGAGTAGAGCCTGTCCGCTTCTTCGTGCAGAGCTTTTGTCTCCCGGTGCTCAGCCTCCAGCCTGTGCACATCGTCGCTCACTGCCGGCACCTGCCTGCAGAGCAGCCGTGGAAACAGCGACTCTTCCTCATCCAGGTTGTGGCGCGGGCCCGACTCGCGGAAGTAAGCCAGGGCGGCTTCGACCGCGCGCCGTTCCTCGGTGTCCAGCTCCCGGCCCCTGGCCTGTTTCACCACCTTGCACAAAATATCGAGGAAGCGTTCAATCCTGCGATGACAATCCTTGAGCATTCCGATCGGGTCATCGAATCCACTGTCCGGCTTGGCTCCAATTTGAATTGCCATGATATACCTCCGCTTTCATTTTCTACGCTCCCTGCAAAACATGCAGCGTGGGCACCCGCCGGGCCGCCTGCGGAGGCTTCACATATCCGCGAGGAATGTGGACGCAGCAAGGCTCCTCGGCCAATGGATCGCCCGTCAGCGCATAGGCACGGGCACGCGAGCCTCCGCAGATCTGCCGGAACTCGCAGACTCCGCATTTGCCTTCCAGGCTATCCGGATTTCGCAACTCCTGGAACAATGGCGACTCGCGATAGATCGCCGCCAGCCCCGTCTGGCGGACGTTTCCCGCCGAAAGCGGAAGAAATCCGCTCGGAAAGACCTCGCCGGTGTGCGAGATGAAGACGAAGCCCTTGCCGTCGTTGAGCCCGCGCGGCGCGCGCCCGATGGTGTCGGGCAATTTCTCCGGCGCCGCGGCGGTGACGCCCGCCCGGCGCTGCGCGGCGCGCTGTTGCAGTACGTAGCGCCGGTAGTGCTGCGCCTCGGTGGTCTTGATGTCGAAAGAAGCCTTTCCCGAAAGCTCAAACAGTCTGGCGAAGACCTGCTCGAACTCCTCCGCGTTTAAGAGATCGGCGAGCTTGCCGCGGCCGGTGGGCACCAGAAAAAAGACGCTCCACAGGGTGATCTTGAGTTGCTCCATCCGCGCGACCAGGTCGTCGATCTCGCCGATATTTCTGCGGCTGAAGGTGGTGTTGATCTGCACCGGAAGCTCGGCCTCGTTCGCCCAGCGAATGGCATCGAGCGTGCGCGCAAACGAGCCGGCCATGCCGCGGAAGGCATCGTGTGTCTCGGCCCGCGCCCCGTCCATGCTGACGGCAAGCCGAGCCAGGCCAGCTTCCTTCAGGCGGAAGATGACCTCCCTTGTCAGCAGCGGAGTAGCGCTCGGCGTAAGCGATACACGCACCCCTGCCTGCCGCGCATGGGCAATCAGCTCAAAGAGGTCCGGCCGCTTGATGGGGTCGCCACCAGTGAGCACAAAGACCGGCACTTGCAAAGCGGCAATCTGATCGATCAGGCGCTTTCCTTCTTCCGTACTCAATTCCATGGGATGACGCTCAGGCTGCGCCGAAGCCCGGCAGTGTACGCAGGCAAGGTCGCATGCCTGCGTTACTTCCCAGATTGCCAGGAATGGGCGCTCATCAAAATCAACGGCGCCGTAATCAAAGGTATTGATCCGCGGGTTCATGGTTATCATCACACCGCGCCGTCGCTTTTCTGTGCAGTGACTTAAGTCGCGCTGGTAAAATTCCGCCGTGAGCGCTGAACGCATCGATCTAGCCGCCGTCTTGCAGAAGACCGCGCTGTTGTCGAGTCTTTCCCCTTCCGAGCTGCACCTGCTGGCCGCTCGCACCGTCCGCAAGCTGTTCAGCACAGGAGAGTTGCTGTTTTCAGAGGGCGAACCATGCAATGGCCTGCACATTGTGTCGCGCGGCAAGGTCCGCATCTTCAAGACATCCATGAGCGGCCGCGAACAGGTGCTTGCCGTCGAAGGCCCCGGCGGTTCCGTGGCGGAGCTACCGGTTTTTGACGGCGGTCCTTATCCGGCATCAGTCATCGCGCTTGAAGACACCGAGATCGCCTATATTTCCCGGCGCGACTTTCAGGCCTTTTGCATGGAGCATCCCGAGGTGGCGCTCAAAGTGCTGGCCGTGGTGGGCGCGCGCCTGCGGAGGCTCGTGGGCATTATCGAGGAGCTTTCCTTCACGACCATTCGGCAGCGCCTCGCTTCCACCCTGCTCAAGCTGGCGCAGACTGAGGGCAAAAAGACGCCGCGCGGCGTTGAGTTCCGCTTGCCGGCCAGTCACCAGGAGATGGCGAATCAGCTTGGCACCGTCCGGGAGCTGATCTCGCGCAACCTCATGCGCCTGCAGGCGGAGGGTCTGCTCGAGGTGGACGCGCGCCAGGTCATCGTAAAGGACATGAACGGGCTGGCTGCTTTGCTGGAAACTTCCGCGTAATCTTTCCGGCTGGTGACATAAGTTACTGCGGCGCGCCGGTACCCCGGCTAGCCTGGTGATGGAGCATACCTCATGACCACCACCAGCAAAGCCCTTCGCGAGATCGCCAGCGAATATCCTTCGTCGGTTTCCATCTTTGATCGGTTCGGAATCGACCTCTGCGCAATGGGCGAGAAGTCGCTTGCCGAGGCCTGCGCCGTCCTCAGCCTCTCCACGGAGCAGTTGCAGGAGAAGCTGGCGGAGCTGCATGTCTCTGCGGGCGGCGTCAGCGACCCGGCAGGGCTGACGCTCACGCAGGTCATACAGCGCATCGTGCGCGTGCATCACAGGCGTATACGCTACGACCTTCCCGCGTTGGCGGGTATGGCCGCGAAGCTACTCCGCAGGCACCCGAGGCGCGATGAGGAATTTGCTCCGCTCGCACGCCATATGGAGCACCTGCGCGCACACATGCTGGAACACATCGGACGGGAAGAACAGGTGCTCTTTCCCCTGATTGCGCACATGGAAGAGGATTCGATCGTTGGCTATCCTGGAGGGGCTGCCTCGCTTCGCTCGATCAGTGAGCCGATCGCCAGGATGAAGCAGGACCACGCAGCCAGCGGCCGCACGATGGACGAGTTACGCCGCCATACCAACGATTTCGAGCCGCCGCAACATGCCTGCCCGACGCATCGCGCGCTGCTGGGCGGCATGCGCAGCTTTGTTGAAGATCTGCGCCAGCATAAGCATCTTGAAGAAGGCATCCTCTTTCCGCGCGCTTTGACCATGGGAACAGAACTCGCAAGCAGGAGGTAACGATGAGCGGGACAACCTTCAGTAATCCGGGAATCCACGCCGGAGAAAGCACAGCAGCACATGCAATCCTTATCCGCGAGCAGAAAAAGAGCCTGATGCTGCGCGCATGGATTCTGAGCGGCCTCTTCTTTATGGCGCTGCCCGGCACTCTGCTGGGATTTTCAAACCTCATGGCAATCAGCGCCGGCCATGGCCTGGCCGCATTGCCGGCTACCTTGATCCAGGGGCACGGTCACGCGCAGATGTTCGGCTGGATCGGCAGCTTCATTCTCGGCATCGGCTTTTACTCACAGCCAGGCAGGTGGAAGAATTTTCTTCGCCTGCAGCTTGTCTGCTTCGTCCTCTGGACGCTCGGCGTGGCACTGCGCTGGACCGGCAATATCTATGGCTGGCACTGGAGAATTCTTCTGCCGGTTTCAGCAGGATTGGAACTTGTCGCCATGGCGCTCTTCCTCAGCGCCGCTTCGCGTCATAAGCTCCCTGAGCAGTCGCAGCCCACGGCGCCCAAGCCGAGAGTGGAATTATGGATGATTTCAGTTCTGATCGGGACCGTGGGACTCACCGCGGCGATGATCTTCAACTTTGTCGAATGCCTGCGCCTCGGCATGAGCGGCAAGGCCATCTCCTTTCCCCATGCGCTCGATCAGCGCTATCTGGCGCTGCTTGCATGGGGATTCCTGGTGCCGTTCGTATGGGGATTCTCGGCGCGCTGGCTGCCTTCGTTTCTCGCCGTTGCCAGGCCCAATGCGCGCCTGATGAAGCTGGCGCTTGGGCTTGATCTCGCCGGAGTCCTGCTGGGCGTCGCCGGTTTCACCCTCACCGCCACGGTGCTTCTTACGGTAAGCGCGGTGGCCATCGCGATAGCGCTGCAATTGCTGCGGCGCCCGCATGGCGCGGCCAAAGTGCAGGGGATTCATCCCAGCTTCCCTATTTTTGCGCGCCTTCCGTATGCATGGCTGCTCATCGCCGCCTGTATGAGTATATGGGCAGCTTTGGCCGATGTGCACGGCGGCATCTGGGGCGCTTCGCGCCATGCTCTGACGGTCGGCTTTGCGGCAGGCATGGTCTTTGCCATCGGCCCGCGCATTCTGCCGCACTTTACAGGCATACGCGCGTTGTTCAGCAAGCGCCTTATGCTGCTCAGCCTGCTTCTGTTGCAATTGGGCTGCACGCTGCGCGTCTTCTCTGAGCCGCTCGCATACGAAGGCATCGCGCGGTTTGCCTGGAAGACTCTGCCTATCTCCGGCATGATCGAGTTGAGCGCAGTGCTGGTCTTTGGCGTCAACATGGCGCTGACGGTGGTTCTCGGAAAATCGGCTTTCGCTCAGGACAACGAGCCCGTGAAACTGGCAAAAGTCTCGTAACGAACATGCCTGGAACGTTGTTAGGCGCCCGCCAAAGGCGCAGCTCCAGGCTGCGGATATTTCAGATATTTTGCCGCAAACGCATAGGCTGCGGAACCGCCCATTCGCATAAGTGCTTTGTGACACGGTAAAGCTTCGGCCGTGCGGTAGACGCAGCGAAGTGAATGAGAACCTTAGCTGCTGCGCGTCATCACCATTCCTTCTCTCTTGCCCTTTGCTCCTTTCCAGCAACTCGCTTAGAAGTAAGAGCAGCTACGCATAAGCGGGATAGGTGCATGCAGACATGCGAGCACCGGCTATTGTTCCTAAACGGCAAGACGAACGCGCAGATGTGGCTTCCTGCGCGAGTCAACTCGATCCATTTCCTCGCGCCAGACCAAAGAAAATGCGCCTTGTGACTAAAGTCCCTGCATGTCCATTGTCCGCGGCCTACGATCACTGATAGCAGAACGTTGTATTCATCTCGCACTCGGAATCGAGGATAAGCAATGTCATATAAGCGGTATTGGATGGCTCTCGCCGTCGTCATCATTGCATCATTTGCCGTTCTTGGAGGCGTGGGACGGAAGATGATCAGTCAGGCGCCTCCCATTCCCGACGTTTACAACACGAACGGTCAACTTCTCTTCACAGGTAAGTCCATCACCGATGGGCAAGGCGTATGGCAGTCCATCGGCGGCCAGGAGATCGGCACAGTATGGGGCCACGGCGCCTACGTCGCGCCCGACTGGAGTGCGGACTGGCTGCATCGCGAGGCCGGCATCCTGCTTGACAGCTGGGCGCAGCAGGATGGCGTCACCGGTTTTGCCTCGCTCAACTTCGACCAGCAGGCGATTCTCAAGGCTCGTCTCATTCGCGAAGAGCGCACCAATACCTACGATGCCGCCACCAATCGCGTGACGATCGACGGCGACCGCGCCGCCGCTTTCCAGCAACTGGCCGCATACTATGCGGGCATCTTCGCCAACGGACGTAAAGACTACGCCATACCTCCCGGAGCACTGACCAATCCGGAAAAGCAAAAGGAACTTGCCGCGTTCTTCTGGTGGACGGCCTGGGCTGCAACCACTGATCGCCCCGGTTCCACTGTGACTTATACCAATAACTGGCCCCATGAGCCTCTGGTCGCCAACGAACCGACGACCGGCGCTGTCTTGTGGAGCATCGTCAGCTTTGTCTGCCTGCTCGCCGGCATTGGCGGTCTGGTGTGGTGGTATCAATCGCAGGAGAAATCGCCGGTGCACGGACCTTATCCGGCGCGGGATCCCTTCCTTGGCGCGAAGCCAACTCCCTCGCAGCGCGCCACTATTAAATACTTCGTCGTGGTAATGCTCCTTTGGGCCGTGCAAATACTGATGGGTGTCATTACCGCTCACTATGGAGTAGAAGGCCAGGGCTTCTACGGCTTTCCGCTCGATAAGTACCTGCCTTATGCAATCACGCGCACATGGCACTTGCAGTTAGCCATCTTCTGGATTGCTACTTCGTGGCTGGCGACCGGCCTCTATGTAGGCCCGGCGATCAGTGGCCGGGAGCCGAAGTATCAGCGGCTCGGCGTGAATGTCCTCTTCGTCGCGCTGATTCTGGTTGTCGGCGGATCGATGGCCGGCGAATGGCTCGGCATCCAGCAACGGCTCGGCAATCTCTGGTTCTGGTTTGGCAGTCAGGGTTTCGAGTATGTGGACCTTGGCCGCTTCTGGCAGATCCTGCTCTTCATCGGACTGGTGCTCTGGCTGGTGCTTATGGTGCGCGCGCTCAAGCCTGCTCTATCGCTCAAGAGTGAAGATCGTCCGCTGCTTTCGCTCTTCCTGGTTTCCAGCGTCGCCATTCCGCTCTTTTACGCCGCGGGCCTGATGTATGGGCAGCGCAGCAATCTGGTTACCGCCGAATACTGGCGCTGGTGGGTCGTTCACCTGTGGGTTGAAGGATTCTTCGAAGTCTTTGCCACCGTGGTGATCGCATTCCTCTTCACGCGGCTCAAGCTGCTTGAGATTCGCAGTGCCACGCGGTCCGTACTGTTTTCTACCACCGTCTTTCTTGCCGGTGGCATTATCGGTACTTTCCATCACCTCTACTTTGCCGGTTCCGGAGCCGCGGTGATCGCCTTCGGCGCAGTCTTCAGCGCGTTGGAAGTCGTGCCGCTCACTCTCATTGGCTACGAGGCATGGGAGAATCTGCGCCTGACGCGTCCTACTGCGAAGGCCCGCTGGATTGCAAATTACAAGTGGCCGATCTACTTCTTCGTAGCCGTCGCCTTCTGGAACCTTGTGGGAGCAGGGCTTTTCGGCTTCCTCATTAATCCGCCCATCGCGCTCTACTACATGCAGGGCCTCAACCTGACTCCCGTGCACGGCCACACTGCTCTCTTCGGCGTCTACGGCATGTTGGGCCTGGGTCTCACGCTCTTCTGCCTGCGTGTTCTTCAGCCCGGGCGGCCTTGGAAAGAAGGCATGTTGAAGGCGTCCTTCTGGCTCATCAACATTGGCCTTGTCTTCATGGTTGTCCTCAGCATGTTGCCCATCGGGCTGATGCAGGCGTGGGCTTCCATCGGGCGCGGCACCTGGTACGCGCGCTCGGCGGAGTTTCTGCAAACCGACACGATGCAAACTCTGCGCTGGATGCGTGTCCCGGGCGATATTCTCTTTGCGATTGGCGCCGCGCTGCTGGGTTGGTTTGTCCTCGGGCTGCTGACCGGCCACTCGTACGCCAGTAAGGAGTCGAACTTCGATAAGACGCCGCATAGTGAAGACACCGAAGAATCCAAGCTGGCGGTAGCTTAATACTCCTGAAATGCCTGAATGGAGGCGGAACGTCCATTCGATGTTGAAATCGGCGGCGGCAGCCCACAGGGAGAGGCGCGAACAGCGGCTGCAAAGTTGAGCGAATTCGCAGTTGTATTGGATTCGTTTGCAGCCGCTGTGGAAGCCGCCGCATCTCAACTCTTCCGTGAAAAGGCCGAACCCGCGTTCGGTCCGGCTTAAGGGCTGCGCCGCATCCCGCGGCGCAGCGCTCCATTTCTCTCCGGCGCTGCCTCTCATAAGCACAATACGCGTGTTTTTCTGCCGGTCAAAAGGCGATTGACAGTGAATGCGGGTGAAGTATATGGTTCACTCTATTCCGAGGCGCGTCATTTCCCTGGGTGAGTTTCCCATTGGAATTTGAGGCAAAGACGCAGGTTTCCCCATCGAAGTCCAAGAGATACTGATGAAATGAATTGGCAGCCCCGGCCTTGCCTTCGATGAGCGCTTGCGGGTGATTTCTTTTGGATGACGCAGAGATTGGTTGGGTCCGGCGCGTATGCCGCTGAGAGAAAGTGGCCTGTAGTCTGATTGCCGCGAATCTTCCGCTGAATGGCGGATTACTGCCCGATCTTTCCCAGGGATGGAACGGCGCTTCGCAGCGTGGCTAGGACGCTCACGCTTGGGAGAGCAGCAGAAAGGAGAATACATGGATCGCCGGAAGTTTATGGGATTGATGGGGTCGGGCCTTGCCGCAGGCAGTGTGGGCCCGGCGCTTGCGATGGCGCCTTCGAGTGAGCCCTCATCCGATCAACGCCCCAATTTCCTCTTCATTATTTGCGACGATCTGATGTTTCGCACCATCAATGCGCTGAATAACCCCGAAGTGCATACGCCGAACATCAACAGGCTGCTCTCATCCGGCTTTGGGTTTACGCATGCCTTCCATCAGGGATCATGGAGCGGCGCAGTGTGCTTGCCCAGCCGCACGATGCTGAACAGCGGGTTGACGGCATTTCACGCGGAAAGAGGGATTGACGAGGTCCACACCTGGGGGCAGACGCTGGGGAATGCGGGATACGACACCTATATCTGCGGCAAATGGCATCTCGACACGACTGTGCTGCAGCGCAGCTTCAAGGAGATGGGGCCGGTCGCACCGGGCATGTTGCCGTCCACCCCGATCAACGGAGCCGCCTACGACCGGCCGCGGCCGGGCGACACATGGCAGCCGTGGGACAAATCCCTCAAGGGGCACTGGATTCATACCAATCTCTGGGTCAATCAGAATCCTGACCGGATTGAGCACGCTGCTGCTGTCTACACTGACTGCTTTATTGACCATCTGCTGAACAAGGCGGCCAAGCGCGATACGCCGTTCTTCATGTATCTCGGTTTCAATTCGCCCCACGATCCACGGCAGGCTCCTCGCGAGTATGTGGATCGCTATCCGCAGGACAAGATCGAAGTTCCTCCGAATTTTCTGCCGGAACACCCATTCGATCAGGGGGACTATAAGATCCGGGATGAGTTGCTCGCGCCGTTTCCCCGCACGCCCGCGGATGTTCAGTTGCACCGCAGAGAGTATTACGCTCTGATCACCTACGTAGATCATCAGATCGGGCGGATTCTGGAGGCGCTGCAGCAGTCCGGCAAGGCGAGCAATACATATGTCATCCTGACTGCCGACCACGGACTGGCAGTGGGTGAGCATGGCTTGATGGGCAAGCAGAATATGTATGATTGCAGCGTTCGCATGCCGCTCATCATTGCAGGTCCTGGCATTCGCGCCGGGGCACGGAGTGACGAGCTGGTGTATCAGCATTGCCTCTATGCCACCACCTGCGAGTTGGCCGGCATTCCGATCCCGCAGACAGTGGAGTTTCCCAGTCTGGCGCCGCTTCTTCATGGCGGAAACCAGCCGGTGTTTGACGCGGTGTTCAGCTACTACAAGAGCTACCAGCGGATGGTGCGGACCAAGACGCACAAGCTGATCGTGTACCCGCAGATTCAGCGAGTGCAGGTCTTTGACATCGTCAACGACCCCTGGGAGATGCACGATCTTTCAACGGATGCGTCGGCGGCAGGGGTCCGGAACGAACTGATGCAGCGGCTGAAGGAGTTTCAGCAACAGCTTGGCGATAAACTAAATCTTGAGCATCCGGCCAGGGAAAGGTCGCCGGAAGCGTAATCCGAAAAGTAGCGAATCCGGAGCAGCGAGGTCATGAATCTTCCCCAGGTTATCGACGCGAGCACCAAGCCGAAGGGCTGCTGTGCGCCCTCATCTGCGCATGACTCATGTGAATGCGATACAGCGAAACAATCTATTTCCACCCAGGAAGATCAGACGGAAATGCTCGCCCGTATGGTGAAGCTGCCGGGTGGTGACTTTCTGATGGGAACGGATTCGAAGGAAAGCTTTCCAGCAGATGGGGAAGGGCCGGTGCGGCAGGTTACGCTGAGGCCGTTCTTCATTGATCGCACAACCGTAACCAATCGGACTTTCCGAAAATTCATTGAAGCGACAGGATATCGAACGGATGCCGAGCGCTTCGGCTGGTCCTTTGTCTTCTGGTTGCACATCCCAAAAGAACGATTTAGAGAAATGGTGAAGGAAAGGGTAGTCGCAGTGCCCTGGTGGTGCAAGGTGGAAGGCGCCAGGTGGGATGCTCCTGAGGGGCCGGGGTCAGATCTGTGCGGACGCGAGGATCACCCGGTGGTTCATGTCTCCTGGAATGACGCGGTGGCATTCACGCAGTGGTCGGGCCAGCGCTTGCCTACTGAGGCAGAGTGGGAGTTCGCCGCGCGCGGGGGCCTGGAGCAGAAGATTTACCCGTGGGGAGACAGGCTACGGCCAAACGGGGAACATCGCTGCAATATCTGGCAGGGAGATTTTCCCAATCACGATACGGCGGAGGATGGCTATTCCGGAACGTGTTCTGTAGAGGCATTTCCGCCCAATGGCTATGATCTCTATTCCATGACCGGCAATACGTGGGAGTGGTGTGCCGATTGGTTCAGCGCGGACTTTCACCGGACGGCCAGCCGCGACAACCCTACGGGACCGCCAACCGGAACGGCTCGCGTCATGAAGGGCGGATCGTTCCTCTGTCATAAGTCTTACTGCAACCGCTACCGGGTAGCGGCGCGCAGTTCAAATACTCCTGATAGTTCTACTTCGCACATGAGTTTCCGCTGCGCGCTGTCAGCCTGACACACCTGTGTTGGCGTGTGGATTGTTCACTCCAGCAGGCGCGCGTTTGCATTTCTCCGCGCCGCTGTGGGGTGCTAGGATTGCATGCGAGTTCAAGAGGGAGGAAATGATGCGCATTTGTTTCTTGCTGAAAGTCCGGCAGGACAAGGTGGAGGAGTATAAAGCCCGCCACGCGCAGGTCTGGCCCGAGATGCTTGAGGCATTGCGCGAAACCGGCTGGCGCAATTACTCACTGTTCTTGCGCCCGGATGGTCTTCTTGTCGGATATCTGGAGGCTGAAGACTTCAAGAAGTGTTGTGCCGAGATGAAGAAACATCCGGTGAATGCGCGCTGGCAGGCAGAAATGTTTCCTTTTTTCGAAACACTTGCAGGCGGCGCGGCGGATGATAACATGATTCCGCTCGAAGAAGTCTTTCACCTTGATTGAGAAGCTTCCGCGAGGGAATAGCAATTTCACAATGCGCGGCGCCGGGTTACGCACGGCAAAACGCGCCTCACATGTTCCTTCTTGAAACGGCGCGGTTGACCTAGTTACGGAGGAGTGGTGGTATGAAATCGTTGAATGGAGGGCGGCGCGATTTTTTGCGCGCGGGCAGTTTGGGCATGGCGATAGCGGCAATTCCGGCAGCATCGTTGGCGGCAAGGGCTAAGGAGAAGGATGGCGAGGCTGGTTCGGCCGGTGTTTTCGATGTGCGCAGATATGGCGCAACGGGCGACGGCAAGACGCTGGACACGGCTGCCGTTAATCGCACGATCGAAGCAGCTGCGGCGGCGGGTGGCGGCGTAGTTGTCTTTCCGGCAGGGCAGTATCTCTGCTTTTCGATTCACTTGAAAAGTAATGTGCACCTGCACCTGGAGGAAGGCAGCACGATTGTGGCTGCCGATTCGCCCCTTCCTGGCCAGCAAACCGGTTACAACGGGGGCACCTACGATGCAGCAGAGCCGAACACGCCCTGGGAGGCGTATCAGGACTATGGCCATAACCACTGGCACAACTCGCTGATCTGGGGCGAGAACATCCACGACTTCAGCATTACCGGAACCGGACTGATCTACGGGAAGGGACTCAGCTTTGGGGCCAGCCGCGCCGCCCGCGGCAACTATCCAATCTACTTGGCCGAGCAGGCCGGCGTGGGCAACAAGGCCATTGCGCTCAAGAACTGCCACAATGTGCTTCTGCGCGACTTCTCGATTCTTAAGGGCGGACATTTTGGTCTGCTCCTGACTGGCGTTGACAATCTCACCATCGACAATCTGAAGATCGACACTGACCGCGACGGCATGGACATCGATTGCTGCCAGAATGTGCGCGTGTCGAACTGCACAGTGAACTCGCCCTGGGACGACGGTATCTGCCCCAAGTCAAGCTTTGCGCTTGGCTATGCGCGGCCTACGCGAAACGTAACGATCGCCAATTGCTTCGTCAGCGGATGCTACGAGTTGGGCACGGTGCTGGACGGCACCTTCAAGAGGTTTCCGGCGGGCCCCCATGCCTACGGCACCGGGCGCATCAAGTGCGGCACGGAGTCGAATGGCGGCTTCATCAACATCACGATCACCGGCTGCGTATTTGAGGGCTGCCGTGGCTATGCCCTGGAAAGCGTGGACGGGGCGCTGCTGGAAGACATCACCATCTGCAACACGACCATGCGCGATCTTAACTGCGGTCCGCTCTTCGTGCGCCTGGGCGCGCGTCTGCGGGGGCCAAAGGAGAGTACAAAGGTTGGCGTGGCGAGGCGCATCCTCATTGACAACCTGACTTGCCACAACGCGCCGATGCGGCTCAGTTCGGAATTGAGCGGGATTCCCGGCTATCCGATTGAGGATATGAAGCTATCGAACATCTACGTGGAGACCGCCGGCGGTGGCACCGCGGAGATGGCGCAGATTCAGCCGCCGGAGCGCGAGAACGGATATCCCGAGCCGGGGATGTTCGGCCCCATGCCGGCATACGGCTTCTTCCTGCGGCATATGCGCAATCTTGAGATGAGCCATGTGGAGATTGCGACCAAGACCGCAGATGCCCGGCCGGCCATCTACCTGGCCGACGTGGAGCGGACGGATTTCTTCGCCATTACAGCTGCGCGCGCCGCCGCTGGAGCCTTTGCATTGCACAACGTAAAGGACCTGAGAATCGGCTGGAGCCGGGCGGCTGCGGACACCGCGCTTGCATCGGCGGACAACAAGATGCTGTGAAATGAAAATGGGGACCAGGCCATCCGGCATGATCCCCGTTTCATCTTCGGTTATCGGCGCATCGTGGGCTGCTCAAACGCGTACAATCACCGGACGATGATTACTTGCGCAGAAAATCCTTCACCTTCTGCACCATCACATCGCGGCCCACATCGGAGATGGCCTCGGTGAGCGGAAGCTGCTTGGGGCAGGCCTCGACGCAATTCTGCGCATAGCCGCACTCCTGGATTCCGCCGTCGCCGGCCATGGCGCGCAGGCGCTCTTCCTTGAAGACCTTGCCGGTAGGATGGTTGTTGAAGAGCTTGACCTGAGCAATGGTAGCCGCGCCAACGAAGCCGGTGGCCTCATTGAACTGCGGGCAGACCTCCATGCAGCAGGTGCAGCTGATGCAGTTTGAGAGCGGGTAATTGACCTCCTGCTGCTGCGGGAAGACGCGCGGGCCGGAGCCGAGATCGTAGGTGCCGTCGATGGGAACCCATGCCTTGACGGCCTTAAGGTTCTCAAAGAGCACCGAGCGGTCCACTTGCAGGTCGCGTACCAGCGGAAACTTTGAGAGCGGTTCGAGCCGAATGGGCTGCTCCAGATTCTCAATGAGCGCGGAGCAGGCCATGCGCGCCTTGCCATTGATGCGCATGGCACAGGAGCCGCAAATCTCCTCAAGACAATTTGAGTCGTATGTGACAGGCGTGGTGGAACGGCCGTCCGCGGTGACAGGATTGGCGGCGATATCCATCAGGGCGCTGGTCACATTCATGCCGGGGCGCCACTGGATTTCGAATTTCTCCCAGACAGCGGGCGCATCGGGGCTGGCCTGGCGCTTGATTTCAATTTGTACGATTTTGTCTGCCATTCGTCAGTCTCCCTCTGCTATTTGGCCACGTCGTAACGGCGCGGGCGCGGCTTGATGTGTTGAATATCGACATCTTCAAGCTCAAAGCGCGGACCGGTGCAATCGGGGTTGAAGCTGGCCTTTGTGGTTTTGAGGAACTTCTCATCGTTGCGTTCCGGGAAATCAGGCTTGTAGTGCGCGCCGCGGGACTCGTCGCGCAGGATCGCACCCTGAACGATGACGCGGGCAAGCACGAGCATGTTCTGCAACTGGCGCGCAAAGGCGAAGCTGGTGTTGGCCCATTGGCTCTTGTCGCTCAGGTTGACCTTCTTGTAGCGGTCCATCAACTCGACGACCTTTTCGTCCGCTTCCTTGAGTCCTTTGTTGTAGCGGGTGACGGTGGCGTGCTTGGTCATCACGTCGCCCAGTTCGCGCCACAGCTTGAAGGGATTCTCCGTGCCTTCATTCTGGAGCAGCTTACTGTTGATCTCGGCCTGACGCGCCAGCTCGGCGGCCGCGCCGCTGTCGCCCTCGGCCGCAGGCAAACTCCTGGCATAGGCAAGGGCGTTGGGGCCGGCGACAAAGCCGCCAAAGATGCAGCTGACCAGCGAATTCGCGCCCAGGCGGTTAGCACCGTGGTATTGATACTCGCACTCGCCCGCGGCGAAGATGCCGGGTACGTTGGTCATCTGGTTGAAGTCGACCCAGAGGCCGCCCATGGTGTAGTGCATGCCGGGGAAGATCTTCATCGGCTCGTCGTGAGGATCGACGCCGACAAACTTCTCGTAGATCTCCAGGATTCCGCCGAGCTTGCGATCGAGGGTGGCGCGGTCAATGTGCGTCAGATCGAGGTAGACCATCGGCTGGCCGTTGAGGCCCAGACCTTCCTCGTAGACCACCTTGTGGATGGCGCGTGTGGCAATGTCGCGCGGAACAAGGTTGCCGTACTTGGGATACCACTCCTCAAGGAAGTAGAAGCGCTCGGCGGCGGGAATTTGCTTGGGATGGCGCTTGTCGCCGGGTGCGCGAGGCACCCAGACGCGGCCGCCCTCGCCGCGGGCCGACTCCGACATCAGCCGAAGCTTGTCTTCGCCGGGAATGGCGGTGGGATGCACCTGAATGAATTCGCCGTTGGCGTAGTAGACACCCTGTTGGAAGACAGCCGACTGTGCCGAACCGGTACACACGACGGAGTTGGTGCTCTTGCCAAAGATGGCTCCAATGCCGCCGGTGGCCAGGATAATGGCGTCGGCGGGGAAGGAACGCAGCTCCATCGTCCGCAGGTCGAGCGCGGTAATACCGCGTGCTGTGCCCTTGGAGTCGATGATGGCGGAGAGAAATTCCCAGCCCTCGTACTTGCGAACCTTGCCGTCGGACTCATGGCGGCGCACCTGCTCGTCGAGCGCATAGAGAAGCTGCTGGCCGGTGGTGGCTCCGGCAAAGGCGGTGCGGTTATAGAGCGTTCCGCCGAAGCGGCGAAAGTCCAGCAGGCCTTCGGGAGTGCGGTTGAAGGGCACGCCCATGCGGTCGAGCAGATCGATGATGCCCGGCGCGGCCTCGCACATCGCTTTGACGGGCGTCTGGTTGGCCAGAAAGTCGCCGCCGTAGATGGTGTCGTCGAAGTGCTTGAAGGTGGTGTCGCCTTCCCCTTTGAGGTTTTTGGCGGCGTTAATGCCGCCCTGAGCGCAAACTGAGTGCGAACGCTTGACCGGGACGATCGAAAAGAGATCCACGGTGCCGCCGGCCTCGGCGATCTTGATGACCGCCGCGAGTCCGGCCAGGCCACCGCCGATCACGATAATTCTGGGTGCTGCCATGAATGCTTCCTCTTAAAAGTTCGAGGGTCGGAGATCAGAGATCAGGGACCGGTTTTTGAGCTGCCGGCATGGATCCGGAAGCCAGGAGCGATTCAAACCGACAAGCCGGGACTAACCGGCGCGGTTAAATACGAAAGGGGGACTATGTCGGGAGCATTCTGGTACTTCGGTCCGACAAAGGCCCAGATGCTGGCCAGGCCCATGACCGCCAGCAGCACGCCAATCGCGGTGCAAACGTAACCGAAGCGACGGCGGGATTTCTTCCCGGGAGTAATACCCCACTTTGCGGCAAAGAGCCAGATGCCATAAGCGAAGTGCCAGCAGACGGCGATCATGGCGATCACGTAGATGGCGAGCATCCATGGATTGGACAGCTCATGCTGCACTTTGGCAAAGGCCGCTCCCGGGTGTTCGGGAAGACTGATGCCCATGAAGCGCTGCCGGATTACGTGCTGCAAAATATACGCAAACGCGATGATGCCGGTGTAGCGCTGAGCGGTGTACATCCAGTTGCCCGACCACGGATAGTAAACAACATTGGATTTGCCGCGGAGCCAGATGTAGAGGCCATAGATGCCGTGATAGAGGAGCGGCAGGAAGATAAATACCCACTCCAGGATGCGGACAAGAGGCAGGCTGTTCAGAAACCTTACCTGTGCGCCGTAGGCGGCTGGCCCTTTGAGCGCCTCGTAATTCGAGAGGAGGTGTTCGAGAAGGAATGCGCCGATGGGAATGATTCCGAGCAGTGAATGAAGCTTATGCCAGAGATACGACGTCCCCTGACCGGCTCGCAGAGGTTGCACGCCGCGGCGAACAGTGGGCGCGGCAGCGGATTGGGCAGTTGCCATGAGAGTCAGCTCCTAAAGGCGGCTGGTCGAAAGCGTTTTTTTGGGTACAGACACTGAAAATTGTTTCTATTGGTTCAACAGCATTATTTGAGTCTACCTCGTTTCGCGTCAAGGCGACGGGTGGCAAATTTACGATGCGGTGAACAATTATTGAACCTTCAGAGGCCCAGTTCGGGCAGCAGGGCAAGGATGGCACGGCCGCGATGACTGAGCGAGAGCTTGGTTTTCAGATCGAGTTCCGCCATGGTGCAGCCGAGCTCAGGCAGATAAAAAAGAGGGTCGTAGCCGAAGCCGCCGGTGCCGCGTGGAGCGTTGAGGATCACGCCTTCAACCGAGCCATCGGCAGTATGAAGAACAGAGCCGTCGCGGGCGGCGACGAGCACGCAGTGGTAACGTGCGGTACGCTGGGCCTCGGGTATTGTGGCCAGCCGCTGTAGCAGCACCATGTTGTTCCACACGTCGGTGTTGTCGTTCGCATCGGGCGAGTCGATCAGACCCGAGTCGGCGGCAAAGCGCGCGGAGCGGACGCCCGGGGCGCCGTCGAGCGCATCCACCTCCAGGCCGGAGTCATCGGCGAGCACCAGCTTGCCAGGGGCCAGGCGGGAGTAGTAAACGGCTTTGATGGTGGCATTTTCAGCAAAGGTAACGCCGTCTTCCTCGGGTGCCGGAATGGTGTCGAGGCCGGGCAATGGGTCAATGGCTACGGAGTGCGTCTCGGCCGCGGTGCGGAAATCGCGCAACTTGCCCTGGCTGGTAGTGGCGGCATACAGATGAACGGCCATAATGCAAGTGTAACGGGAGCGGCGCCGGCCTTAGCCCTCGCGCCGCAGCGGCCTTTTGCTTTGACAGAGGTGTCCGGCATTGCTTAAGTTAAAGCGGCGCGGAAAATATTTCATTTGGTAATTCTGTGCGCGGACTCGCCGATGGAGCGGGGTCAGGGTGTCCTTACGGTTTGCGGCGAAGGAGCCCGAAGAGGGCAGGTGCATGAAGGAGCAAGTCAAGCGATGAAGAATCTGGGGATGAACTGGATGATGAGCGCGGTCGTGTTCGGTGCGTTGGCGTTGTCGGTCGTGGCGCAAACAGGTGCGGGTCTTGCCGGGCCGGAGTCCCTGCAAGTTGACAACCTGAAGACGCCGTTGGGGATCGACGATCCGGTGCCGCGATTTTCGTGGCAGTTGCATGACCCGGCGCAAGGGGCGCGGCAAACGGCCTATGAAGTACTGGTTGCGTCGAGCGAGGACTTGCTGAGCGAGGGCAAGGCGGACGTCTGGGATAGCGGGCGCATCCAGTCGGGTGAGTCGCTCAATGTGCATTACGCCGGTCCCTCCCTCAAAGCGAGCACACGCTACTATTGGCGCGTGAAGGTCTGGGGTGCGGCGGACAAAACGTATCCAGAGAGCGGGATTGGCTGGTGGGAGACGGGCCTCATGCATCCGCAGGACTGGCAGGCGCAGTGGATCGGCTACGAAACGCCGGAAGAAGCCGCCGTGCGTCACGCTTCCGCGCTGTGGATTGCCAATCCTGATGCGAAGGCCGTAGCGGCGGAAAGGAGAAGCGAGCAGCGCTTTGACTACCGCACGACGGTGACGCTGGACAAGCCCGTGAAGAGCGCCGCGCTCTATGCCACAGGGCAGGATGCGGTGTCGGCGTGGATCAACGGCGTGCAGGTGCTCAAAGCCGCTCCCCTGCCGCCGTGGAAGCAGATGCCGTGGAAGAAGTTCGTGCGCACGGATGCAACAGGAAAGCTAAGCAACGGAGCCAATGCCATCGCTATTGAAGCCGTGCATTATGTCGCCAATCCAAACGGAATGGTGACAGCAGATCCGCCGCCAATGGTCGCGACTCTGTTCGTGGAGTACACGGATGGAACCACGGCGACTTTTGCCAGCAACACGGACTGGAAGACGGCGGCTCATGCGGCGCCGGGTTGGCAGCGCAAGGCATTCAACGATGCGGGATGGAAGAACGCGGTGGCGTGGGGGGGCGCGACGCAGACGGCCGCGGTGGCGCTGGGGAATCCGTGGATTCCCGACGCTGTGAAGGCTTTGCGGGATACCTTCAAAATCGAGAAGCCGGTGAAGTCGGCACGGCTGTATACCACCGCGCTGGGCGCCTATGAGATGTTCCTGAACGGCAGGCGCGTGGGAGACGACGTGCTGGCGCCGGGATGGACCGACTATCGCATCCGCGTCATGTACCAGACCTATGACGTGACCGCGCAGGTCAAAAACGGAGAGAACGCGATTGGCGCGCTGCTGGCGCCGGGATGGTATGCAACCCCGCTCGAATGGTTCCAGCGGCCCAACAACTACGGTGTGACGCCACCTGCGCTGCGCGCGCAACTGCGCATCGAATACGCGGATGGCAGCACGGAATCGGTGACGACGAATGCGAGTTGGCAGGCGAACCGATCGTGGATTCTGCATGCCGAGATTTACGACGGCGAGAGCCAGGACGCACGCATGGCAGAGCCGGGCTGGGATACGGCGGGATTCGATGCGAGCGGCTGGAAGAGCGTGATCACAATCAACCCGAATCCGGTGAAAATCGAGGCGCAGGAGTTTCAGTCGATTCGCGTTGAGCGCACTGTGTCTGCCGTGTCGGTGAAAGAGGTCAAGCCCGGCGTGTACATTTACGACTTTGGGCAGAACCTCGCCGGCGTGGAGAAAGTGCGCGTCCAGGGGCCGGCGGGAGCCGTTGTCCGGCTGCGGTTTGGCGAGGTGCTGAATCCGGATGGGACGCTGTACACCGAGAATCTGCGCACGGCCAAGGCCACTGATCACTTCATCCTGAGCGGCAGGGGCGTGGAGGAGTTCACGCCGCAATTCACCTTCCACGGTTACCGCTACGCTGAGCTGTCCGGACTGCCCACCGCGCCGGGATTGGGTGCGGTCACCGCCGTCGTCGTCCATACGGCCGCTCCGTTGACCACCAGGCTTGACACCGGCAGCACAATGATCAACAAGCTGTGGAGCAATATTCTGTGGGGGCAGCGGTCGAATTTTGTGGGTGTGCCCACCGATTGTCCGCAGCGCGATGAGCGGCTTGGCTGGACGGCGGATGCGCAGGTCTTCTGGCGCGCAGCCTCGTACAACATGGCGCTGGCGGCCTTCTCGCGCAAGTATGCCGGCGATATCCGCGGCTCGCAGGGCGGCACGCCATACTTTGGCATCTATGCTCCGGGTACGGCTGAGCCTCATTCAGGTTCCGGCGCGGGCTGGAGCGACGCGGGTGTCATCATTCCGTGGACCTCGTGGCTGCAAACCGGCGACACCAGCATCATCCGGCAGAACTGGGCGGCGATGGAAAAGTATCTGAACGCGATCGAAGCCGCCAATCCCGATCATCTGTGGATACACGATTCCGGAACGCCCTTCGGAGACTGGCTCGCGCCCGAGGGCAAGACCGATTATGTGCTGATCGCGACGGCCTATTGGGCATACGACGTGACGCTCATGGAGCAGATGGCGCATGCCATCGGCCACGAGCAGGATGCGGAGCGCTTTGCGCAGCTCTTCGAGAAGATTCGCGCCGCCTTCCAGAAGCGATTTGTCAGTGCCGATGGCTTCGTAGCCGGCGCCGACAACAGCGCCTCCACATTTGGCCAGATCGACAACCCGAATGCGCGGAGCCGGGGCGGCGACACGCAGACCGGCTACGTGCTGGCGCTCCACATGAATCTGTTGCCGGAGAATCTGCGTGCTGCCGCCGCCAAACGCCTGGCAGACAAGATTCACGCAAACCACGATCTGCTGGGCACGGGTTTTCTGGGCACGCCGTATCTGCTGGCGGAACTGACCAAGGCCGGTTACGCCGAGCTGGCTTACAAGCTGCTGCTCAATACCGGATACCCTTCGTGGGGCTACATGGTCGAGCATGGCGCCACGACGATGTGGGAGCGGTGGAACGGCGACAAGATGCGCGGTGATCCCACAATGAACTCCTACAACCATTACGCCTACGGCGCAGTGGCGGACTGGATCTACCGCTATGCGGCGGGAGTGGATGCGACGCCGCTGGCTGCCGGATTTCACACCGTGCTGCTGCAGCCGACGTTCGACGCGCGCCTGGGAAGCGTAGCCTTCGATTACGACTCCGTTTACGGCCCGATCCACTCCGGTTGGACGGTGAAGGGAACAACCGCCGAATGGCATCTGACTCTTCCCGCGAACACTACCGGCTGGCTTAGCCTGAACACGGATGCGGCGGCGAAGTACACATTGGACGGGGTTCCATTGGCGCAGAGCAAGCTTGTGAAGGCGACCACGCTCGGCGGCAAGCCCGGGTTTGAGCTGCCATCGGGGAGTTACAGCTTCACGGTGCAGTTTTAGAGATGAGCTTGCAGTTCTGCTGTCATGCTGCTGCTCAAAGGAACGGAGTGGAGTCGTGCTCATCGCTTACCGCAGGCTGCAATGGACGTTCCGGTAGTTCTCGTCGGGAAATGGAAAGAGACCGGGTGGTCTGTACAGTGCAGGGATTGAGCCGCTAGGCTAAAGCCTTGCCTGTGGGGCCCGGCTCGTTTGGCCGTAGCGCCGAGAAAGGGTGAAGATGCAGGTAATACTCGCAGGGATTGGCTGGCACGTGGTTGGCGCGACGATGGCCGCCTCGTTTTACGCTCCCATTGAAAAGGTGAAGAAGTGGTCATGGGAGACGACATGGGCCTTCGCGGGCTTCTTCTCCTGGATCCTGTTGCCGATCGGCGTGAGCCTGCTGCTGCTGCCGAACTTTCGCGGCTTCTACGCATCGATGGGGCCTGACCTGCTGCTGAAGGTGGCGCTCTTCGGAGCGATGTGGGGCGTGGGCAACGTCAGCTATGGCCTGACGATGCGGTATATGGGCATGTCACTGGGCATCGGCGTGGCCATCGGGGTCACGCTGGTGGTGGGCACGCTGGTGCCGCCGCTGATGCACGGACAGGCCGCGATGCTGTTCACCACCAAAAGCGGTCTGCTGACGATGGCCGGAATCGTGGTGGCGCTGGCGGGCGTGGCCATCGTCTCCTATGCCGGGCATCAGAAAGAGTTGCAACTCAAGCGCGAGATCGAGGAGTTCAACCTGGCTCTGGGGCTCGGGCTGGCGGTGATGTGCGGAATCTTCTCGTCGGGGATGTCGTTTGCCATGGACGCCGCCAAGCCGATGACGGCGGCGGCTCTCCATCTTGGGGTGAATCCGCTGTATTCAGCATTGCCAAGTTATGTGTTCATTATGGGCGGCGGGGCTGTCGTGAACCTCTGTTATTGCTTTGTCCGCCTGGGCATTAAGAAGGATCTTTCGCTGCGGCGCGATCTCTCGCAAACGCGCCAGACGCTTTGGAAGAACGGCAGCATGGCGGCTGCCGGCGGCATCATGTGGTATCTGCAGTTCTTCTTTTACGCCTGGGGCGCGGCCAACATACCGCAGCGCCTTGGATACGTGAACTGGATGCTGCACATGAGTATTTACGTCCTTTGCGGCGGGCTGGTAGGCCTGGCCCTGGGCGAATGGAAGGGCGTGAATTCGAGGCCCGTGCGGCTGCTCTGGGCGGGAATCATCGTGATTATCGCCGCAGCCAACCTGGTGGGGTTGGGCATGGCGGCATCGTAAAAGCAGGGAACAAGGGAACAGGAATCTCTGCTGTTGCCGCGCAGAGTGATCGAGCCCGGTCCTTTCCGTGGCAAAGCCAGAGAAAGACCGGGCTCGATCTATGTTCATTTGCGAGCAGGCGTCTCAGTCAATTGTTTGGCTGAGGCGCAGATCGCGCGACGAGGCTCCGACGCTCAGGGTGCGCTTGCCGGTCGCGGTAATCCACTTGCCGTCAGCCGTGGACCAATATTGGAGTTGCCGCGGCGGAACGTGCAGCTCTACCGTTGTTGATGCGCCTGCGGGGATGTGGACACGATCGAAGGCCACCAGCGCCCTGACCGGGAACTGCACTCCGGCAGGAATCTCGCTCGGCGCGCCCAGGTAAACCTGCGGCACCTCGTCAGATGCCATGCCGCCCGTGTTCTTAATGGTGACATTGACATCCAGGCCGCCATCGGAGGCTTTCTCAACCTTCAGGCCAGAGTAGGAGAAGGTGGTATAGCTAAGGCCGTATCCGAAGGGGTAGAGCGGGTCGATCTTCTCCTTGTCGAACCAGCGGTAGCCGACGTTGACGCCCTCGCTGTAGGTGGTCTTGCCGTCCACGCCCTTGTAGGAGCGCTCGGGATGCATGGGATCGGTGGCGGCATAGTCCTCAAGTCGCCTGGCCCAGGTGACAGGCAGGCGGCCGGCGGGACTGGTTTTGCCCAGCAGAAGGTTGGCCGAAGACCAGCCACCTTCATCGCCGGGCCACCACATTTCCAGAACAGCCTTTACTTTGTTCACCCAGGGCAGAGCGACCGGCTGGCTGGTGTTGAGCACGACGATAGTGTTGGGATTCACGGCGGCTATCTCATCCACCAGCTTGTCCTGATCGCCAGGAAGGCCGAAGACCGGCTCAAGACGCGTCCAGAGAAAGACGACGGCGATTTTGGCGTTCTTCGCGGCGGCAATCGCAGCCGCGTGATCCGCCGCGCGCTTCTCCGGCGTGTACCAGTTGAGGCGGATCTGCGCCGGCGCGTTGGATGTATCGGGGTTGATGTGGATTTCGATGGCATGAGGCCCCGCGGCGAGATAGACCGAGCGGCGCAGGTTGTCGATGCCATCGGTGGTGGGAATGGCGTTGTCCTGGTTAGCCTGCAGGATGTCGCCGTGGATGCCGCCCTGGACGGCTCCGGTGGCGCCCAGCCGTTTGCCGTCGATGGAGAAGTTGGCGTCGTCGCCCAGAGCCTGCAGATAGAGCCAATAATCGCCCGCGTGCGGAACGGTGAGCGTGCCCGTCCAGGTGAAGGTGGAATTGGGCGGAAGAGCTTTGCCGTTCCTCGCGGTGAAGTTGACCTGTGCATCCGTTTGCGATGTGCCATTGCCGGTACGCAGCAGGCCGGGCTTGCCGTCGTGGCTGAGCGCGCTGGCGGGCACGGTGGTACCGGTCATGTCATCGTCCACGGCAAAACGGATATTGGAATTGCCGGAGATTTTCTTCATGGCGGCGAGCGGGCCTACCTGCCGCCACGGCAACCCGACAGAGCGTTCACCGTTAATGCCAATAGAATCCACCTGGCCGGCAGTGGGACCGATGAGCACAACGGAATTCAGATCGTCAGCCTTGAGCGGCAGGATGCCGCCTTCGTTCTTCAACAGCACCGCCGCATCTTCGCCCGTCTTCTCAATGATTTTGGCGTTGGCGTCAATGTCCTGCGCGGTGACGGAGTGCTTTTGCATCCCGTCCATGTAGCCGAAGCGGATGATCTCATAAAGCACGCGGCCGGCTGCGCGGTTGATCGCGGCTTCAGTGACTGTGTCATCCTTGAGAGCCTCAGCCATCTTGATCGGCTGAGGTGTTTCGCCGGAACCGCCGGTTCTTCTCCCCTGAGGAGGTTCCTCAGGGATATGGCCCCCAAACATATTGCCGCCACCGCCATTAGCCCGATGCGGCGGCGGGAAAGGCGCCGGCCTCACTGAAAAGAAAGACGGAGCTGAGAAGCGAGTATTCCCCGGCATCTCCATATCAAGGCCGGCATTGATGAATGCGACGCTGTGCGTTGCGCCCCAGTCGGAAGTGACGAATCCCTTGAAGCCAATTTCGTTGCGGAGAATTTTGGTCATCGTGTCGGGATTGCCGCACGCATACGGGCCGTTGACGTGGTTATACGAACACATGATAGACGACACGCCGGCCTTGATCGCCGCGTCGAACGGGGCCACGTAGACCTCGTGCAGTGTCTGGTCATCGACAAAGATATTGCCGCTGTTGGAATCGTAGGCTACATAGTGCTTGACCATGGCCATGACGTGCTGCGACTGGATGCCTTTGATTTCAGCGGCGCCCATCTGCCCCGTGAGGAACGGATCTTCGCCAAAGGTGTTGTAGCCCCGGCTGAATTCGAGATCGCGGTCGATGTTGACGAAGGGCTGCAGCGAGACATCAATGCCCAGTGAGCGGTCTTCGCGGCCGATGACCAGTCCGTTCTCCTCGGCGTCTTTCACACTGAAGGTGGCGGCGACGCCCATGGTCGCCGTCTCGCCCTGAGAAGGATGGCGCGTGAGCACCCCAGGCGGCCCATCAGCCATGCGGAGGCTGGGAATGCCAAGCCGGGGCACACCGGCGAGATAGCCTGCCTGTCCCTGGTAGACTGCGGGGTTTTCGAGCGTGCCGTGAATGAGAGCACGCTTTTCCTGGAGCGTCATCTGGCTGAGCAGCTTTTCGGCCCGCGCCCTGGCGGCAGCATCGGGCACCCACTGCGCCCGCGCCGTGCATGCGCCCGGCAGGAGTGTGGCCAGCGCCAGCACTACACATCCTTCCGCGCGCAGTAGCTTCTTCATTGTGTTCATTGGTTTCATGATCCTTTTTCCCCAGAGCCTGCGGATTTTTTGCGACTCATCTTCTGCAGTTTCACGCCATTGCCGTGCGGCATCCGGATACGCAGTGCTCCGCCGTCGCTTTACGAACGACGAGCCAGTGTAAAGCATGGACCGGAGACGTGTCGCAATCAGACGGCGCAATGCGCTCGATCGGGGAAGATCAGGCGGGCAGGGATAGAACCTTATCGAATCCGGCAGCGATGAGATCGCGGCGCAGTTGCTCGACATTCGTGAATACTACGCCCTTCATTCCAAGCCTGCCGGCGGCCTCGATGTTAATCGGCTTGTCGTCGATAAACAGCGTCTCTTCAGGCGGCAACCCCAGTTCGTTGAGGACGTAGTGATAAATGGCGGGGTCGGGTTTGGCGATGCCTAGCTGATAGCTCCACACCAGCACGTCGAAACGGGCGAGCCAGTCGAACTTCCGCTGTATATAGTCATGCACGCTGTCGCCCATATTGGAGAGGATGGCGGTGAGCAGGCCCTGCTGCTTAAGCTGCTCCTGCCAGGCCAGCATGGGAGTGTTCAGTGTGGTCCACATGAGGGCGTCCCAATGGTTCAGTTCCGCAATGGCGGACGGCGGCAGTGCCACGCCCGCATCGCGCGTAAACTTTTGCCAGTAGCCGATGCCGGTCAGCTTGCCTTCGTCGTAGGCATGACGGTCGTTCCAATAGAGGTTGTCGAAGCGTTCTTTCGTCAGCCCCGTAATCTGCAGCAGGGCTGCGTAAGCCTCAGGGTCCTGAGGACCGGTTAATACCATTCCATAGTCGAAGACAACAGCACGCAGACTCAATGCTCCTCCCGGGGAACGCCCGTGTATGGTGGAAAAGGGCGCCTACCTTCATTGTGCACGATGCCCTGCAGACAGAATGCCGGGCGAAGATCCGTACCCGGCTGGATGATGGCGATGCGTTTTTCCTGTAGAACGGGCTGGAATACAGAGGAGAGCGAACTGGCGCGCGCACACAGGCTGCGCATCGCGGCCGGACTGCCTGTGGCCGATCTGACCGCTTCGAATCCGACCCGCTGCGGCTTCGCCTATGGTGCGAAGCTGCTGGCGCCATTGGCCGACCCCGCGGCGCTCGACTACGATCCGCAGGCCAAGGGCATCCTGCGCGCGCGCCAGGCCGTTTGCGGCTATTATGCCGGCCGCGGCGTGATGCTCGATCCCGGCCAGATTGTACTGACCACCAGCACGAGTGAGGCTTACAGCTACCTTTTCCGGCTGTTGTGTGACCCGGGCAGCGAGATTCTCGCGTTGCAGCCGGGCTATCCGCTCTTCGACTTTCTGGCCGTGCTGGATGATGTTCGGCTCAAGGCCGCATCGCTGGTTTACGACCACGGGTGGCAGATCGACCCGGAGGGCCTGCGCAGGGCCATCACGCCGGAGACGCGGGCCATCATGCTGGTGCATCCCAACAACCCCACTGGCCACTTCACCAAGCCGTGGGAGGCGAGCGAACTGGCGAACTTGTGCCACGAGTTCGGTCTGTCGTTGATTGTCGACGAGGTCTTCCTTGACTATGGGATCACAGAAATCGGCGAAAGCTTTGTCGCCGGACTCGACGCCGTGCCGGTCTTTGTTGTGAGCGGGCTGAGCAAGATTGCCGGCCTGCCGCAGATGAAAGCGGCATGGATTGTGGCGACGGGCCCCGGGAAGACGCAAGCACTGGACCGGCTGGAGGTGATTGCCGATACCTTTCTCTCGATGAATGCGCCGGTGCAGTGCGCTTTGCCGGCATGGTTGTCGGGGCGGGAGGCGATCCAGGCGCAGATCCGGGCGCGCGTAGCGTCGAACCTGGCTGAGCTCGACCGGCAGCTTGCCTGCCTGCCCGCAGTGCAGAGGCTGAAGGTGGAGGGCGGCTGGTATGCCGTGCTGCGGATTCCGGCGCTCGCCCCTGATGCGCAGACCGTGATGGCGTTGCTGGAGCATGGCGTTTGGGTGCATCCGGGGTACTTTTTCGGCATGCCGGAGGCCGGCTGGCTGGTGGTAAGTTTGCTCGGACCGGAGACCGAATTCAGCGCCGGAGTAACTCGTTTTGTAGATTATTTTGGGTACCGCCCGGACGGTAATATTACTGGATGCTTCCTTTAGAGATAGCTTTATGTAATCTCAGCAACTAGCTGTAAATAAAATCTATAAAACAAATGAAGAGTGCGGATCAGAGCGATTACGTCTTTTGCAGAAATGGGTTACCTGCGCGTTCATCACCGATTGTGGTGGCCTCGCCATGGCCGGGCAGCACCCTGGTTTCGTCCGGGAGCGTCAGCAGCCGGGAATGAATGGAATCGATGATTTGATGGAAGTCTCCGCCCGGAAGATCGGTTCGCCCGATGCTGCCGGCAAAGAGCGTGTCGCCGGCGACGAGAAGGTTAAGCGGTACAAAATGCAGGCAGACGGAGCCCTGAGTGTGGCCGGGGGTGTGCATGACCTGGGCCGGGTAGCGATCCAGACCCACCTGCATGCCGTCGGTCAGACTCACATCGGGTGGTGCTGTCTCCGGAGTGGGGATGCCGAGCCATGCCGCCTGCGCCGCCATCAGTTTGAGCTGAGGCAGATCGCTCTCGTTGAGGAAGATGGGCGCGCCGGTGAGTCGTTTGAGCTTGAGCGCGCCGCCCACGTGGTCGATGTGGGCATGGGTAATGAGGATTTGCTTCAATTTCAGGCCATGCTTTACCAGCAAACGATGAATGCGGCCGACCTCGTCGCCCGGATCGATGACGATGGCTTCGCCGGCCTCTTCATCGCCCAGCACCGTGCAGTTGCAGGCGAGCGGGCCGACGGCAAAGGTCTCCAGAATCATGCTTTGATTTTACAGAGGCCGAGGGATGGGGAAATGCCGGCGGGGCCAGACGCAGCGAATCAATCAGATTGCACAGCAGATCGGCGTCCGGCCGTTCAGCGAATTTCTGTGCGGCGCAAGAATCGTTACTTGCCCGGCTTGGCGGGTGCGGAGATCGGGGCGGATTTCGTGCCATCCAGGACCGAACGCGTTCCGGTAGAGCGCTCGTAAAGAACGACCAGGAGAATGGAAGTGCACATGAAGATGACCGCAGACCACGTGGTGAGCCGGGTGAGCACGTTGGCCGCGGCGCGCGGGCCGAAAGCGGTCTGCGATCCCTGGCCGCCAAAGGCGCCCGCCAGGTCAGCTGAGCGGCCCTGCTGAATGAGAACAACACCGATCAGGAAGAAGCACACCAGGATGTGCACGACGATGACGAAGTAGAAGAGAATCTGCATCTTTCAACTGCTTTCGATAAGATCCGCATGTTGCGGATACAGGAATCTTTGGTGCGGAAGGCGGGACTTGAACCCGCATGCCTCTCGGCGCCACCCCCTCAAGATGGTGTGTCTGCCAATTTCACCACTTCCGCGCACTTGTGACCCTCTGAGTATAGCAAACGCCGGGGAGCCGGGAAACGGCGCCCGCAGAGGCGCCAGAGGCCGGAGAAGCGGCTCAGAAAAAAGAGGATAGCTCAGTGCGCGGGATGCGGCTTGGCGGCCATCTTCCCGCGCAGGCGTTTTTCGTCCGCATCGCTCCAGTATTTGGCCCTGAGCTGGATGAAGACCGAGGAATAGGGAATGGTCATGTTGGTTTTCAGGACCAGCACCTTGAAGCTTTTGCCGGTTTCGCCGATGTCGGCGATGACTTTGTCGTGGAGCTCAGTCTCCAGGTGGTAGCCACGGAGAAGCGCGCCGATTTGTTGCCGGTAGGCTGAGGCTCCAGGGACATCCTGGTCGGGAACAGAGGGCAATTCGGCATCCATGAAGATGTAGGGGCGGACATGAATGGAGCGGTTGACCGTGCTCAAAACATAGCGAACTACGTCGATCTGATTAGCGTTTGTCTCGATCGTCTCGATCCCCGGAGAAACCTGAAGCGGGTAAGCGGAATCGACGATGAGAATCCAGTTGCGGTGGCCCAGCAAGGGCAACTCAGCGGCGACCCTGGCCTTCCAGCCGGAGGGCGCGGGAGCCGGGGCAGCATACATCAATGTCGACGCGAACAAAAGACTGAGGACGGCGAGAGCTTTGCGCATCAGAAGGCGATCCCCCATGGAGAAATCTGTGAAGCGAGCGGCAAACCATCGGTCCACGCCTGCCCACGCGGAACATTCGCCGGGCCTGCCGCGAGTCGGCGAGCGCCGCAAATGTCTGGAGCAGTATAACCGGTGGCGAAAGGCGCGCACAGGCGGTTTCTACTGGATCCGCTCAAAACGGAAACCGGCCTCGCGCAGGGCATGGCTGATGGCGGTGATGTGCGCGGCGCCGCGCGTTTCGAGGGTGACGTCGATGACGGTCTCTCCCAGGCTCACGCCATAGTAGGCGCGGTTGTGAACCGTTTCGACAATGTTGGCGCGCTCGCGGGCCAGAATCTGCGTGAGCGCGTGCAGTGCTCCGGGGCGATCCTGCAGGTAGACGCGGATGCGCAGCAGGCGACCGTCTTTGACCAGGCCGCGCTCAATGATTTTGGCCAGCAGCGTGACGTCGATGTTGCCGCCGCAGACCAGCACCACGGTGCGGCGATGGCGCAGATTGGTTTTGGATTGGACTACGGCGGCCAGGGCAGCAGCGCCGGCGCCCTCGGCCAGAGTCTTCTCGTGCTCCAGCAGCATGAGGATGGCGCTGGCGATCTCCTCGTCGTCGACGGTCACGATTTCGTCCACGTAGCGCGTCACTAGAGGTAACGTCAGGTCGCCGGCGCGGCGCACGGCGATACCGTCAGCAATGGTGGCCTCAGGCGCGAGGGTGACGGGAGCGCCAGCCTCGCGGGCGCGCAGCATGGAGGGCAGCTTTTCCGCTTCGACACCGATGACGCGGATTTTCGGATTCGACTCTTTGAGGGCGCAGGCCACGCCGCCGATCAGTCCGCCGCCGCCGATGGGGACAACCACGGCCTCGATGTCAGGCACCTGTTCGAGCAGCTCAAGGCCGATGGTGCCCTGTCCCGAGATAACGTCAGGATCATCGAAGGGATGAATAAAGGTGCGGCCCTCTTCGGCGCAGCGGCGCATGGCTTCGTCGCACGCTTCGTCGTAGCTGGCCCCGTGAAGGATGACCTCGGCGCCGTAAGAACGGGTGGAGGCGACTTTAACCAGCGGCGTGGCCAGGGGCATGACGATCTGGGCGCGGATGCCCTGCGCGGTGGCGTGAAAGGCGACGCCCTGGGCATGGTTGCCTGCGCTGGCCGCAATCACGCCGCGCTCGCGCTCCGCTTCGCTGAGAGTCAACAGTTTGTTGAGCGCGCCGCGTTCCTTGAAGGAACCGGTGCGCTGCAGGTTCTCAAGCTTGAGGTAGAGCGGCAGGCCGGTTAGCTCTGAGAGGTAATGCGAGAGATGGCAGGGCGAGAGCAGAACCGCCTCGCCAATGCGCGAGCGCGCCGCCCGAATTGTTTCCGGAGTCACGGGTTTCAAGAGATCCTCCTCGATCGTAAAGGTGCATACAATGCAAAAGCCACCAGCCGCATATGCGGGTGGTGGCCTGGGTGATGCTGAACTTTCGAGTGTGCTCGGTCAGGCTCCAATTCCCGCGGGCGAGTTGTGACGGGTAATTCGCATGGACATCATGCAAATTGCGCCCGGAACGGCCCGGTGGGAGATCGTGTTGGAACTGACGAGAGACATCACTTGGTGAAATGAGTAGAGCAGAGGAGCAGGAGCCGCGTCAAGGAGATTGAAGCGGCCTTCGCGCGATCATACCTAAGAGAGAGTATGACCACGCGAAGGCAGCGTGAGCGGTTGGATGCGAAGCACCATTACCGCTTCACTGATGAAGCGTGCCGATGATGGCGCTTCCGGGACTCCTTTAAGTCCTCCAGATCGAAGGCGGCATTGACCAGTGCGATGTGCGAAAAGGCCTGCGGGAAATTTCCCACCAGGCGCTTGCGATTCACGTCGTACTCTTCCGAGAGCAATCCCAGATCGTTGCGCAGTTCAAGAAGCCGTTCGAAGAGAGCGTGCGCATCGTCGAGGCGGCCAATGGCTTTGAGGCTGGCTACCATCCAGAAGCTACAGGCCAGGAAGACACCCTCGCCGGGCGGCAGACCGTCGCTCACCTTCGCTGTGTCATAGCGCAGCACCAGGCCCGCAGGCATCAGTTCGCGCTCAATCGCTTCCACCGTCGAGCGCACGCGCGGATCGTTGCCGGGCAGAAATCCCACGATAGGCATGAGCAGAAGTGACGCATCCAGTTGGTCGGAGCCGTAGGACTGCACGAAGCTGTTCTTCTCTTTGCTGAAGGCCTTGTCGCAAACTTCGGCGTGGATGGCGTCGCGTTCGGCACGCCACCGATCGAGGCGAGCGGCATAGCCGAGCTGCTCGGCGAGCATCACGGCCCGGTCGAAGGCAGCCCATGCCATCATCTTCGAATAGGTAAAGTGCTGTGGACCGCCGCGCGTTTCCCAGATGCCTTCGTCCGGCTCGCGCCAGAGGGTTTCGAGCTGCTGCAGGAGCAAAGCCAATACTCTGAAGTCGGCTTCGCGGTGGCGGTTCATGCTGTGCTGCGCATGGAAGAAGCAGTCCAGCATCTCGCCATAGATATCGAGCTGCAACTGGAAGGATGCTGCGTTACCGATGCGTACAGGCCGCGAGTTTTCGTATCCGGGAAGCCATTCGGCCTCCCATTCGATAAGTTCCCGCTCGCCCTTGATGCCGTACATGATCTGCACCTGATCGGGACTGCCGGCGAGCGCGCGCAGCAGCCAGTCCTGCCATGCCGCCGCTTCGTCGCAGTAGCCGCCGTTGATCAGGGCCAGGAGCGTAAAAGTTGTGTCGCGTAGCCAGCAGTAACGGTAGTCCCAGTTGCGCACGCCGCCGATTGCCTCGGGCAGTGAAGTGGTAATGGCCGCCACGACGCCGCCCGTGGGTTTGAAGGTCATGGCCTTGAGCGTGATCAGCGACCGCTCGACGGCATCGCGGTACTTGCCCTCGTATTGAAGGCGCCCGCTCCATTTGAGCCAGAACGCTTCCGTTTCCCGGAGCGCCTTCTCCACGTCGATTGCTGAGGGAACGGGGTGGTAGGAGGTTCCGTGCGCGAGTGTGAACCACGCGCGCTCGCCGGCGCTGACCGTGAAATCAGCCACGGTGTGCAGATTCTCGCCGTGTACTGGCACGCTTGCGTGCAGAACAGCCAGATTGGGTCCGGCAATGGCGTGCAGGCCATCCGTGCTCAGATCCTGCCTGCGCGTGCCGTTCTTCTTGCGTGTTACCCATGGCACGGTGCGGCCATAGTCAAAGCGCAAGGCCAGTTCCATGCGCATCGAGAGCTTTCCTCGAATGCCTTCCACAATGCGGACGATGCGGGAGTTGTGTTCTCGCGCCGGCATCAGGTCGATGAGCCGCGCCGCTCCATCGGCATTCTCAAAGGTGGTTTCAAGAATCAGCGTGTGATCGCGGTAGCGCCGTTCCGTTTTCCATTCACCTGCCGCCGGAGCGATCTTCCAATAGCCGTGGTCCTTAGCGCCGAGCAGGGAGGCGAGGCAGGCTGCTGATGAGAAATCCGGCCAGCACAGCCAGTCGATGGATCCGTTCCGGTCAACCAGCGCAGCAGTTTCGCAGTCGCCGATCAAGGCGTAGTCTTCTATTTTCGCAGCCATAAATATCCCTTTATTGTTCGCGATAGTTGCGCATCAGCCCGCCGTCCACGACGAAGGTTGCGCCGGTGATATATGAGGCGTCTTCGGATGCCAGGAAGGCCACCAGCCCTGCCACATCTTCCGGTTTTCCCAGCCTGCCCAGGGGAATCTTGTCGAGCAGCGCGTTGAGCTTGGGCTTGTCTTCTAGCAGAGCCGTGTTGATGGGAGTGACAATGGCGCCGGGCGCGACGTTATTGATGGTGATGCCGAGCGGGCCCAGCTCGACGGCCAGATCGCGCATCAACATGCGCAGCCCGCCTTTGCTGGCGCAATAAGTGGCGAAGCCGGGAAAGGCCATGTCTTCGTGCACCGAACTGATGTTGATGATGCGACCGGGCTTCTTTGCGTCGCGCAGACGCCGCGCGAATGCCTGCGCAAGAAAGAACGGCCCGCGCAGATTGACGGCCATCACTGCGTCGTAATCGGCTTCAGCGGTGTCGCAGAAATCAGATTTCTTCTCGATGCCGGCGTTGTTTACAAGGATGTCGGCGCTGCCATAGCGTTTCCACGCTTCGTCCACCACGGCGCGCGCATCGGCTGCGCGGCTTATGTCCGCTTGCACAATTTCGCCGGTACCGCCTTCGTGTTCAATCTCCTGTTGTGTCTCTTCCGCTCCCTCCGGCTTGCCTACGTAATCCACCACAACTTGTGCGCCTTCGCTCGCGAGCCGCAGCGCGATACCCTGGCCGATGCCCGACCCGGCTCCGGTTACGATGGCCACTTTCCCCTGTAAACGCAGCATTCCTTCGCTTGACCTCCTGTATGGCGTTTCGTTCGTCTCTTGGAGCTTAGATGCGCTCAAATGCGGAGCCGTTTACATTGGCGTGATCGCGGCAGGTGCGCAGTTAAAAAATCTCGCTGAGTTTTTGGAAGGCGTCGAGTTCGATGAGGTGTTGTCCGGGAGGCGCGGGATCTATAGATGCGTGCTCCAGTATCCACGTGTCTTTGTGGAAGAGGAAGACAGCGTGCAGTCCGGCCGCAAGCGCAGGATTGATGTCGCTTTTGGGGCTGTTGCCGATCATCCAGCTTGTATGCGGCGCGAGCTCGTGGCGCGCAATGACTTCGTGATAGGTCGCGGGATCTTTCTCCGCAACGATTTCGACAGCGGAGAAGTGCGGCGCGAGCGCGGAGCGCGCCAGCTTGTCAGCCTGCTCGGCGCGGTTGCCTTTGGTCATGAGGATGAGGCGATGGCGCGTGGCCAGTTCGGCCAGCGTTTGAGCAACGCCGGGAAGAAGCTCAATCTCTTGCTCGGCAATAGTGCGACTGAAACTGAGAATCTTTTGGGTTTGTTCCGCGGTGACGGGCTCGGAACTGAGGCGCTCGAAGCAGGTCACTAGCGCGCGGGCAAAGCTGGTGAGTCCGTAGCCGTGGGAGAGGATCGTTTCGCGCTCAACAGCATTGAGCGTCTGGCGAACCTGTTCGGGCGTGTGAGTATGGTGGTTCAGGTAGCTGATGAAAGAAGCGATGACACGCTCGAAATAGATATTGTTCTCCCACAGAGTATCGTCTGCGTCGATGAGAAGAGTCTGACCTGCAGAGAACCGTGCCATAAATCGATAGTAGGGGCAGAAGGCGCAGGCGCTCAAGGAGCACCGGCGAATGAGGAACGGCGCAGCCAGGCAGGTTTGCGTCTAAGGGTTCAGGAATGCTTCACTTTTGCGGGCAGCGGCCTTGCTTCCGCTTGCGCCGGGAATGAAGAAATCGTCTGCGCCAAGGCCGCATTCCGCGGCGATGCGCAGGCCGTATTCGCAGCGGCCCAGATCGCCGGGACCGCTGTTGTTGGTTCCCAGGGTAAAGGTGCATTTCGCCGCTTTCGCTATCTCGATGAAGCGCTTGCTCGGCAGGCGATAGCGGTCGTTGAGTTCGATTGCCACATTGTTGCGGGCTGCCGCGGCTGTCACAAGTTCCATGCGCTCGCTGGTCCAAAGACTGTCATAGTCTGCGGCTAGTACGGCGGGCAGAAAAGTAGGATTGGCAAAGATGTCGATGGGTTCGCTCTCGAGAATCGCGACAGTACGCGCGACAAGCGTGTACATGAAGGATTGCGGATCGGGGATGGCCCCCACCTCTTCGGGAATCCAAAGGCGCATGCGGCGGCCGTTATCGTCTGTCCACGTCATGGCGTCGGTGAAGATGTAGTCGAACTCGCCGGCAGCATGAGCCGAGATGACACTTGTCCACTCGCGGCCCTCCGCTTGCATGCCCACAAAGACGGGATGGCCTTGCATGCCGGTGCTGAAGGCGAGTGCTGCGGCGTCATCCTGCACGGGAAAGCCCCTGCCGCAATTGACGGCGATTCCGTAGACCATGCCGTCGCGGCGGGCGCGGTTGAGCGTCTGTTCCAGTGTGAGCCCACCTTTCAGGTGGACGTGAAGATCGAGCAGGGGAATACCGGCAGGCGTGCGCTGGATCAGTTTGCAGATGTTCTCGTCCATGGTTCTCCTTGAGGGCTTGCGCGGCCAGATGTGCTGCCACTCCGCAATTTTCTCCCATCTGGCTAGTCGGATTTTCGTCTCTATCGTATTTCGTTCTATGCCGTGGTGGCTTCAGATGCGTATCTCCGCGGCGGGCAAGTGCGGTTAGAGTGGAAGCATGGAAAGCAGGCAAGCCGGGTGGAGACAGGAACTGGGGCCGATGATCGCGCTGGCCGTTCCTGTGGTGTTGAGCGAACTGGGCTGGATGGTACAGGGCGTGGTAGACACCATCATGGTGGGCAGGCTCGGACCGGCGGCCATTGGCGCAGTGGCGTTGGGAAATGCGATTTATTACACGCCGTCGCTCTTCGGCATTGGGATTCTGCTGGGCCTGGACACGCTGGTAGCGCAGGCCTACGGGCGCAGCGATCATGACGACTGTCATCGCTGGCTCGCGCAGGGAGTCTATCTCGCCTGTATCGTCACACTGCCGATCATGCTGGTCGTCGGTTTAGTCAGCTTCGGGATTACGCACTTTGGCATTAGCGCGGCGGTGGCGGGGCCGGCGGGCGGATATCTGCGCCTGCTGAACTGGGGCACGCTTCCGCTGCTGTTGTATGCCGGCACAAGGCGCTATCTGCAGGCCGTGGGACAGGTGGGCGTGGTTACCACGTCCTTTGTGGCGGCCAATGTCGTGAACTGGTTCGGCAACTGGGTGCTGATTTACGGCAAGCTGGGGATGCCCGCGCTGGGCGTCAATGGATCGGCGATCTCCACGGTGGCGTCGCGCGTGCTGATGGCGGCGATGCTGATCGGTTTTGCCTGGCGCTATGAGCGGCGCCGCGGGCATCCGCTTTTTCAGCACTGGGCGGCGCCGAGCGTGGAACGGCTGCAGCAGTTGATGCGGCTGGGCGCTCCGGCGGCAGGGCAGATCGTGCTCGAAGTAGGCGCATGGAACCTGGCGACTCTTTCCGCTGGATGGCTGACTCCGGTGGCTCTTGCGACGCACCAGATCGCGCTCAACTACGCCAGCTTGTCGTACATGGTTCCGCTCGGTGTTTCCGCAGCCGCCGCGGTCAGCGTTGGTCAGGCCGTGGGAGCCGGGGATGCGGCAAGGGCGCGCCGCGCGGGTTGGCTGGCTTTGGCGTTGGGTACCAGCTTTATGATGATGGCCGCAGCGGCTTTTTTCGTTGCGCCGGGGCCGCTGATTGCTCTTTACACCAGCGATCCGCGCGTGATGGCCGTAGGCCCGCGGCTTTTATGGCTGGCGGCGGCGTTCCAGATCTTCGATGGAGTGCAGACGGTCTCAACGGGCGCGTTGCGCGGACTGGGTGAGACGCGCGTTCCCATGTTTGCCAATCTGGTGGGCTACTGGATCCTTGGGCTGCCGCTGGGATTCACACTATGCTTTGTCCTGCACTGGGGCATTTATGGCCTTTGGATCGGACTCACGCTAGCCCTGATTGTGATCGCTGTCACACTTCTTGGACGTTGGCGGCGAGATGCCGCGCAGCCTCTCCCGGCGCGATGAGGCGGCATGGTTTTTGCAGCGGCCCTTCGTCACTCAAGCAAAATGCTGGACTTATCGCGAACCGTCTCACCCGCGAGGGCGAGATGGTTCCATCTGATGGGACTCAAAGGGGTTACCAATTGATCGCTTCATGAGACGCGAAACCTCTGGAGTGACTATAATCACCTTGAAGCGTGAAAAGAACTCCGCTTAACTGAATTTACTTGAAGGGAATCCCGCCAAATGGCGACTGGAGACCTAGCCCTGGGTCAAGAACAGGGCCAATCGAGTGCGCGCCAGCGCGTTGTCAATGATTTCAGCATCATAGTAGCAACGGTGAACGGTTCCGGCTCGCAATCCGCCAATAGCGTGCTGCTGAAAAGCATCTTTGGAATGGGGGTTCCGGTCAGCGGAAAAAACCTCTTTCCTTCGAACATTGCCGGTCTACCAACCTGGTACACCATTCGTGCCAGCAAAGATGGATATGTGGCCCGCAGACGTGACTGCGCGGTGCTGGTGGCGCTGAATCCCGAAACGGCGCGCCAGGACGTGCTGAATCTGCCCGTGGGCGGCGTAGCCATCTACGAAGAAAATCTGAACCTGAAGCAATACCGCGACGATATCGTCGCCTACCCGGTCCCATTCGACAAGCTCACCGCATCGATCTGCCCCGAGGCCAAGCTGCGCAAGCTGGTCAAGAACATGGTTTATGTGGGCGTGGTGGCGCAGTTGCTCTCGATCGATTTGACCGTGGTGGAGAAGGGCCTGCGCAAGCAGTTTGCCAAGAAGCAGAAGGTCTTCGACTTGAACTTCGGCGCGGTGAAGGCTGGCTTCGACTATGCCCAGCAGAACTTCACCAAGCAGGATCCGTACTTCATCGAGCCGATGAAGGCGACGGCCGGCAAGATCATCATCGACGGCAACGCGGCGTGCGGAATGGGCGCGGTGTTCGCGGGCGTCACGGTGGTTGCGTGGTATCCCATCACTCCTTCAACTTCACTGGTGGAAGCGACCACCGACTTGTTGAAGAAGTTGCGCGTGACTCCCGACGGCAAGGCTACTTTCGCTGTGGTGCAGGCCGAAGACGAGCTGGCCGCCATCGGCATGGTGCTGGGTGCCGGTTGGGCAGGAGCGCGCTCCATGACGGCGACCTCCGGTCCGGGCATCTCGCTGATGGCCGAGTTCTCCGGCTTGGGCTACTTTGCGGAGCTTCCCGGCGTGATCTTCGACGTGCAGCGCAGCGGTCCTTCGACGGGCATGCCGACGCGCACTTCGCAGGCCGACATTCTTTCCACGGCGTTTCTTTCGCACGGCGACACGAAGCATGTGCTTCTGCTGCCCGGGAATGTGAAGGAGTGTTTTGAGTTCGGTTGCGAGGCCTTCGACCTGACGGAGCGCCTGCAGACGCCGGTCTTTGTGCTTACCGATCTCGATCTGGGCATGAATAACTGGATGTCAGATCCGTTCACGTATCCTGAAAGGCCGCTGGACCGCGGCAAGGTTCTCACTGCTGAAGACCTCGAACGTCTGGGCGGATTCGCACGGTATCGCGATGTGGACGGCGACGGCATCGGCTGGCGTACCCTGCCGGGCACGAAGCATCCCAAGGCCGCGTACTTCACGCGCGGTTCCGGACACAACGATGCCGCCGGCTATACCGAAAAGCCGGATGAGTATCAGGCGGTGATGGACCGGCTGGCGCGCAAGTTTGAGAACGCGCGCGCACTGGTTCCCGCTCCGGTCGCGGTGAAGAACGGCAGTTCGAAGGTTGGCTTCCTCGCCTACGGCACCACCGACTTCGCCATGCGCGAGAGCATGGACGAGATCAAGAAGGGATACGGGCGCGACGTGGATTACATGCGCATCCGGGCATATCCCTTCGCGCAGGAGATTCACGACTTCATCGCATCGCATGAGCGCGTCTACGTGGTGGAGCAGGACCGCGACGCGCAACTGGCCTCGCTGCTCAAGCTCGATCTGCCCGCCGAACAGGCAACAAAGCTGCGCAGCATCCTGCACTATAACGGGCTGCCGATCGATGCTCGTTCGATCACCGAAGAGTTTGCGACGAAGGAGGGCCTCTAATGGCAACCGCAACACCCAATCCTAAAGTGAACTACATCGGCCTTCCGATTACTGATTACCGTGGAGGCAAGTCGACGCTCTGCGCCGGCTGCGGCCACAATGCCATCTCCGAGCGCATTATTGACGCCATGTTCGAGATGGGCGTGGAACCGGAGCGGGTCATCAAGATGAGCGGCATCGGCTGCTCGTCCAAGAGCCCGGCCTACTTCATGAACCGCTCACACAGCTTCAACAGCGTGCACGGGCGCATGCCGTCGGTGACCACGGGAGCGGTGCTGGCTAATCACAGCAACATGGCGCTCGGCGTCTCCGGCGACGGCGATACGGCGTCGATCGGCATCGGCCAGTTCGTCCACCTGATGCGCCGCAATCTGCCGATGATTTACATCATCGAGGACAATGGCGTCTACGGGTTGACGAAAGGCCAATTCTCAGCCACGGCCGACATTGGCTCCAAGCTTAAGACCGGCGTCATCAACGACCTGCCGGCGATTGATACCTGCGCTCTGGCCATTCAGTTGGGAGCAACCTTTGTGGGCCGCTCGTTCTCCGGCGACAAAAAGCAGTTGCTGACGATGCTGAAGGCGGCAATCGCCCACAAGGGCACGGTGATGCTTGACGTGATCAGCCCTTGCGTGACCTTCAACGACCACGAAGGATCCACCAAGAGCTACAAATTCATGCAGGAGTACGACGAGCCGATTAACGAGGTTGGATTCATCCCCAGCTTCCAGGAGATCGACGTAGACTACGACTCCGGCCAGGTGTACGACGTGCAGATGCACGACGGCTCCAACCTGCGCCTGCGCAAGCTGCGTGAGGACTATGATCCTACCGACAAGGCAAACGCGGTGCGCACGCTGATGGAGGCGCATGAGAACAACGAGGTTCTAACTGGTGTCTTCTACATCAACACACAGCAGCCCACGTTTATCGATCTGCTGAATTTGGTGGATGAGCCTCTGGCTACGCTGCCCGAGTCACTGACCCGTCCGCCGAAGTCGGCGCTGGGCGCACTGATGACGAATCTGCAGTAGGCGGTTCTTGCAGGCAACATTTCAGAAGCTGCCATCTCCCGTTTCTTCCTCAGCTTCGCTGGGAAGGGACGGGAGATTTTTATGCTCTATAGAGTTAGTGCTCGAATTTGCAGCGCGGGGATAAAAATGTGCAGCGGGCGCGTTCAGCGAAAATAGTGTGGATTTACTCACGGACAGCGATGCTGCCAATTGCGCGGTCAATTCGGTCCAGCGCCTCTGCCGGCAGAGTGACGCCGATGGCGCGCACATTATCTGCGATCTGCTCAGGCCGCGACGCACCGATAATCGCCGAAGCGACCTCCGGCCGCCGCAGCACCCAGGCCAGCGCCATCTGTGTCATGGTCAATCCCAGATCCGCGGCAATCGGCTTCAGTTGTGCAACAGCTTCGAGCAAATAATCGGAGCGGTAATGCCGCCCGGCTGTCTCCATAAACATGTTCATCTGCTCGCTGGTGGCGCGGCTCCCCGGTGGAGGCGCCTGCCCCGGCGCATACTTGCCGGTGAGTACGCCGTGCGCCAGCGGCGAAAACGCGAGGTTGCCAATGCCGTGCCGCGCGCAGGTGGCAAAGACAGATCGTTCCGGCTTGCGCCATAGCATGGAGTATTGCGGCTGGCTCGAAGCGAAGGGAATGAGCCCATCCGCGCCGGCGATCATGGCGGCAGCATCGATCTGCTCGGCGGTCCACTCGCTGAAGCCGATCGCCCGCACCTTACCGGCGCGTACGGCGCGGTCCAGCGCGGTAAGCGTTTCTTCGAGCGGCGTTTCCTTATCGTAGCGGTGGCACTGGTAGAGATCGATGCACTCGACGCCCAGCCTCTGTAGTGACCGGTTCAGTTGCTTCTCAATCTGCGCGGCCGAGAGCCCGTGGTCCGGCTCATCGCCGACCGGAAAGTAGAGCTTCGTCGCGATCAAGTATCTGTCGCGAGGATGGGCGCGCAGCGCTTCACCCAGCACGCGCTCCGCCTCGCCTGCGCCATATTGATTGGCAGTGTCGAAGAGCGTCATGCCGTGGTCCAGCGCCGCGTGAATGCACCGGATTGCCACATCTCGCGCGATGCCTCCAGCCACCGTCAGCCAGGTGCCAAAGCTCAGCTCCGACACTTCCAGTGGGCCATTGCCAAGACGGCGGTATTGCATCCGTTTCCTTTCAACACTTCAGGTTGCTTGAGATCGCTCTAGCCCGTGACCGTTGCAAACAAGGACTAACTGAGCGCCTGTACCGTACCCTTGCCCACCAGTTCCTCGACCCGCTCCACCCAGCCGCGATCGGCCGCCACGCTCATGCCTTCGGGTTCGAGGATCACCGCGTATTCGCCTTTCTTTTCGAGATGGAGCATCACTTTGCCCGGTCCAGGCGCGGCATCCGCGGCGCTTTTGAGCCCGGCGAACATCTCCTCGGTGGCGCGGTCGAGATTGATGCGGATGCGCACGCCCATCGGCAGCTTCACCTGCACATCTTCAAGCGCCTGCACCTGGCTTATCGAGATCTTCGGCGCGGCATCTTCATCGCCCATCAGGACACCGCGAATCAGCACAGGAGCTTCAATCTTCAGTTGGTTGGCGAGCCGCTCGTAGTCGCGCGGGAAGGCAATCAAATCAATCTTGCCCGTTGCGTCTTCAAGCGCTGCCTGCGCATACAGCTTCTGTTCCCGCTTACTTTTCTGCACGCGCAGTCCGTGGATGATTCCTGCCACCTGAATCTCGTCGGCCGGATCGGTCTGCGTGCCCCAGCGGCGCTCCGGCGGCTTGCGCTCCAGCGCCTCGGCGGTTGAGATAACCCCGCTGAGGTTGCGCAGTTTTTCCGCGTACTTATCCAGCGGGTGGCCCGAGACGAAGAAGCCGAGCACTTCTTTTTCATTGGCCAGGCGCTCGGTTTCTTCCCAATCGGCGACGCGTGGCAGATCGTCTTCAGCGCGCGCGTGCGCAGGCCCTTCGTCAAACAACCCAAAGAGACCCGTTTGCCCCTGCGCCGCGTCTTTCTGTGTCTTCTGCGCGCGCTCGATTGCCTTGTCTACGGCGGCCATCAGCGGGCCGCGCTTGCCGAGCGCATCCAGCGCGCCCGCCTTAATGAGCGATTCGATCACGCGCTTGTTCATCACGCGCAGGTCAACCTTCTCGCAAAACTCCCAGAGGCTCTTGAACCGCCCGCCGGCTTCGGCGCGCGCTTTCGTGATGGACTCGATTGCATTGCCGCCGACGTTCTTCACCGCCGCCAACCCAAAACGGATCGCCTGGCCGTGCGGCGTGAACTGCGCGCCTGAAAGCTGCACATCGGGCGGCTCAACGGCGATGCCCATCTCGCGGCATTCGCCGATGTACTTCACCACTGATTCGGGCTTCGATGTTTCCGACGTCAGCAGACCCGCCATGAACTCCACCGGGTAGTGTGTCTTCAGGTAGGCCGTCTGGTAGGCCAGCAGCGCATAGGCCGCCGAGTGCGATTTATTGAAGCCGTAGCCGGCAAATTTCTCCATCTGATCAAAGAGCTCGCCCGCGATATCCTTCGGATGGCCCAGCGCCGCAGCTCCGCTCATGAAGCGCTCGCGCTGCTTGGCCATCTCCTCGGCATTCTTCTTGCCCATGGCGCGGCGCAGCAGGTCGGCTTCGCCCAGGCTGTAGCTCGCGACTATATGGGCGATCTGCATTACCTGTTCCTGGTAGACGATCACGCCCAGTGTCTCTTTCAGGATGCCTTCAAGCTGCGGCAGCATGTATTCAACTTTGCGCCGGCCCCACTTGCGCTCGATGAAGTCGTCGATCATGCCACCCTGGATCGGCCCTGGCCGGTAGAGCGCGTTGAGCGCGGTCAGGTCTTCCACCGTTTCAGGCTTGTAGCGGCGCAGCACGTCCCGCATTCCGCCCGACTCAAACTGGAAGACTCCCGAAGTCAGCGCCGAGTGAAAGACTTTCTTGTAGGTCTCTTCGTCGTTGAGCGGAATGCTCTCGATGTCGAGTTTTTCGCCGCGGTTCTGCTCGATGAGCTTGAGGCAGTCGTCGATCACCGTCAGCGTGGTCAACCCGAGGAAGTCCATCTTCAGCAGGCCCATCTTCTCGACGGCCTTCATGTCATAGGCGGTGACGATTTCGTCGTTCTTCGTCTTCGCCACCGGCACAAGTTCAGTAAGTGGCCGCGGCGCAATCACCACGCCCGCCGCGTGCATGCCGATGCCGCGCGTCAGTCCTTCGAGCTTCTTTGCGGTATCGATCAGCTCGTGAATCTGCGCGTCACTCTCGTAGGCCTTGCGCAGGTCGGGCGATTCTTCGAGCGCCTTGTCGAGCGTCATGCCGATGGTGGAGGGAACCAGCTTGGCGATGCGGTCCACGTCGCCGTAGGGCATGTCCATGGCGCGGCCGCAATCCTTGATGGATGCCTTGGCCGCCATGGTGTTGAACGTGATGATCTGTGCCACCTGATCGCGGCCGTATTTGCGCGTGACGTAATCGATTACCTCGCCGCGGCGGTTCATGCAAAAGTCCACGTCGATGTCGGGCATGGACACGCGCTCGGGATTCAGGAAACGTTCGAAGAGGAGCGCGTTCTGCAGCGGATCGATATTGGTAATCTCCATCACGTACGCCACCAGCGAGCCGGCGGCGGAGCCGCGGCCCGGCCCTACGGGGATGCCGTGATCCTTGGCGTACTTGATGAAGTCCCACACGATCAGGAAGTAGCCCGAATACTTCATCTGCTTGATAATGGCGATCTCGCGCTCCAGCCGCGCGTCGTACTCGTGAAGCGGCGAGCGCAACAGGCCGCGCGTTTCCAGGCCGCGGATGGCCGTGTCGAGGCGCTTTTTATAGCCCTCGCGGCACACTTGCTCGAAGTAGCTATCGATGGTGTGCCCATCGGGTACGGCGAACTCAGGGAAGGGATTGTCCACCGGATGCAGCTTTAACTGGCAGCGCTCGGCAATCTCCATCGTCCGCTGCATCATCCCCGGGTGGTCGGGGAAGAGCCGTGCCATCTCTTCGGCGCTTTTCACAAAGAACTGGTCGCCATCAAATCGGAAGCGGTCGGTGTCGTGAATCTTGGCGCCGGTCTGCACGCAAAGCATCACGTCGTGCGCGTGTGAGTCCTCGCCGCACAGGTAATGCGAGTCGTTGGTCAGCACCAGCGGAATGTTCAGGTCTTTCTCCAGCCGGAGCAGGTCGGCCTGAATCTTCTTTTCCTGTTCGAGACCCTGGTCCTGAATTTCGAGGTAGAAGTTGCCGCGGCCAAAGATGTCCTCGTACTGCTGGGCGGCAGCCTTGGCCCGGTCGTACCGGCCGGCCATCAGCTCCTCGCACAGCTCACCGCTCAGGCAGCCGGAGAAGCCGATCAGCCCCTTGGCATGCTCGGCCAGGTAGCGCTTGCTTACGCGAGGACGGCGGTAGAAGCCGTGCAGCGAAGCTTCAGAGGTGATCCGCACCAGGTTCCGGTAGCCTTCCTCGTCCTGGGCCAGCACCAGCAGGTGGTTGTAGTGGTCGTTGGGCGCCTCGGCGCGATGATCCTCGGCCTTGCACACGTACAGCTCGCAGCCCAGGATGGGCTTGACTCCCTTGGCCTTGGCCGCGTTGAAGAAGTGGACCGCGCCATAGATGTTTCCGTGGTCCGTCATGGCGACGGCCTTCTGCCCAATCGCCGCGACACGGTCCACGAGCTTGTAGACGTCGCAGGCTCCGTCGAGGAGGGAGTATTCGGTGTGCAGGTGCAGGTGCGTAAATTCAGACATGGCTCTACAGCGATTTTAGTCGCCGATCGAGACCCTGGGGGACTCCCACCCTGGATCGTTTGATGTCGGTTATCAACAGATTGAGCTCGCGCGTTGAGGTTAAGGTGAACGTCCGCTCTCTTGAATCACTGCGAAAGGCCTTTGCCTGAGGACGAGGGCGATTGGGCAGGCGGCTTATCGGCGCTAGACCCGCTTCTTGTTGAACCCCGTCAGAGACGGTGAACTTTCCCGATTGCGCTCGGGATGGAATGAACGCATTGAATGGGACATGGAAGCCTGAAACACCGCATATACGGTGCTCCTCTGCGGCCACGGCCTTTCGCCCCGGTGACATGATGTGGTACACGTCTTAATAGAGGTCGCAAGCGGTGTTGAGCAGGGGAGTCCCGGGGCAAATGGAAATGTATAGATTCAGCCGCGGCAAATTCTGATTCCAACCCTCAGACAGTATCTACCGGTGACCACGCGAGAGATTGAGTGCGCAGAATTCCGGGGAGACCGCGGGCAAGTTGGCCAGGGAATGCCAGATTGAACTTTCTCCGTTCATTCGTCATCGTGTTCAGCGTAAAGTAAGGGCCGTTTTTTAATGAGCGGTCATAGAATCCCCCTTTTGAGCGGGCGGGTGTGCCGGCAGGGACGAGACCCATCCGTTCGCGTTGGTCATTATTCCTTTTAACCTCGTGCACGTCCGAATTTTCACGGAGGTCGAATGACTCATTTCACAATCGTTGCTGCCTCCCCAGCAGAACCATGCCTTAACCCCGAACCCGTCACATTCTCCAATGGATCGTGTTCCCCGAAACGGGCACTCACAATCGCGTTGCTATTATTTTTGTTCCCGTTCGTTCTTGCGCTTCATGCGCAGAATAACTATGAGATTCAGGTGTACCCATCTGAAACTATTGCTCCCGGAACTCTGCTCACTGAACTCCACAGCAATTACACCGTCGAAGGCAGCACGACAACTCAATTTGGGATGCTGCCGACGCAGGGGCAGGAGCACGAGACGATCGAACTTACGCAGGGAATCAATAAGTGGTCGGAGGTTGGATTCTATATCTTCACGGAAGAGGAGAATGGAACAGGAATTCAATGGGTTGGCGATCATATCCGCCCCCGCGTGCGCGCCCCGGAGAGCTGGCACCTGCCAGTGGGCCTGAGCCTTTCCAATGAGATTGGATATGCGCGCGCCGCTTACGCCAATCCAACCTGGTCATGGCAGATCATGCCGATTGTGGACCAGACGCTGGGTAAGTGGTACTGGTCAGTCAACACAACGATGAATTGGGGGATTCACCCAACATCGCTTCCTCCTGGAGCTTCTCAGCAAGAGATCAATTATTATTACCGGGATGTATCACCCCACGGCGTTACATTCGGACCAGCCGCTACATTAACGTTTCAACCGGACAAATACTATAACGTTGGTCTCGAATATTACGGATATTACGGGGAGTTTGGCCACTTTGTTTCGCTGCACAATCAGCAGCAGCAATTTTTCCCTGTCGTGAATCTCTTTGTGTCACCGAAGTGGGAGATCAACTTCGGCGCAGGTTGGGGGGCAACAGCCTCGACCGACCACCTTATTGTCAAATGCATCATCGGCCACTATTTCAATTGGGGCATGTACCATCGCAAGCACCGCTAGCTTTGTTCGCAACCGCAATGAAGATCAAGTTTGGGCGCCATGCGCACAGCGCAGGTTGCGTGTTTCAGTGAGAGGCATCCGATCGCAGGTTTGCGGTTTGTCTCTCTCTGTTCTCTCGACGACCGTACTGGAAAGCGCATCATGCATCGGCCGCAGTGGGCATCGAGTAAAGTTGCTTGCCACAAAAAGCTAGGCGGATTCGTCAATCATCGCCAGGATCTCTTTTTCAATCTCGGCGGCAAGACCTTCGACGCCGGCGAGGCCGGTTGCGCGCAACAAATCGGTTGGCTTCACAGTGGCGATCGTGCAGCCTTCGCCGTCGCTGAAGACGGAGATGCGGCAGGGCAGGACCGTGGAAACCCTCATCTCGGCGGTCAAGGCCGTGGTGGCTGCCTGCGGATTGCACACATCGTAGACTTTGCATTCGTGGGCGAAGTCGATGCCCTTGGACTTGAGCGTCTGCTTGAGGTCATGGACATGAAGAACTCCGAATTTATGACGGGCGGCCGCCTCGCGCAACCGGGCGTCGACTTCGGCCGATGAGCGGGATGAATGCCTGCTGTAGGTCATAATGGCTCCTTGTGTTCATCTTTGTTGATTCCATGATGGCCCGGATTGATTCGCTTTTCCTGTTTCAATCATCGTGCGGATTGCACGATGGTTGCGCAGGAAGACGCGAGAAGCGCAGGCGTTCGAACCGGATTCCTGAAACGCAGCGGCGGTGATGTGCCGTTCAATCGCTCAGACTGGACTGCAACATGTTCATTCTAGGAAACTTATCGAGAAGATTCCGGAGAGGCATCGTCTTCCATACCTCTTCCCTGGCTTCAGCCACACTGCAGGAGAATGACGAATGAAAGCCTTTCGTCCTGCGAAAGCGAGTTTGCTTCAGCGCCCGCCTTTGGACAAATCTTCACCCCGAGGGCTGGCGCCCTCGACAGGAGCGCAACCGGCCGATCTCTTGAACTCCGGACTAAGAGCCCATCGCGTTCCCGCCGCAATCCGCGTGGCCGCACCTGCAGATTACGATCGTCGTCTTGCCTGCGGTGCCTTCGCAGTGTGCACTGCAATATTTAGACTTATCGGCCGGAATGCAAGTGCAGACGGGATTGGCGCATTTCTTGGGGTTTGTCGTCATAACTCCCCCTTTCGGGTTTTTGTATTCATCCGTGCGGCGCACGGCCTGCCAATACAGCTTCAACTTGCGGCCTAAGCATAGCATGGAAAAGGCATGTTGTAGCCTCCCACTTGCGGTCGAATTCCTCCAAAAGTACCGCTGCGTCGAAAGGGTATCTATTATTGCCAGGGAATTTTGAAAGCTCGCGGCACGCAAAAAAGCCTTGACCCTGGGTAATCCGGCTGGGCTGCCCTCAGTGTGTGGAGCAAACTGGTCCCGCCTCAGGGGTAGGGCTGATCTGCGGCGGGCAACGGTCCGGTCTCTCGCTATGCAGTGACATGCATTTGCGCTCGCCCGTCTTCAAAAGGGCTCCGTCTGTCAGCGCCGGTTTAAAACGGAGCCATATTGGCCGGGTTAGGCCGGAGCCAGGGAGAAGCCGAAGGTGGTGCAGGCACACGGCGGCGTCGGCCGCGTGAGCGAGACAAGCGCAGTCATGGTTCGAGTTTTTTCCCTGCGCAAGATGTAGCTATTTCACGGCCGATCCTCCCGCGCCGTCGTCTGTCTCCGGTCGAGCGGATTCCGAGCTACGGCCAGGCGATGAACGTGAAGCGCGTCTATCGGCTGTATACAGAGGAGGGCCTAGCGGTGCGGCGGCGCAAGCGCAAGCGGCTGGTGCGGGATCGCGCGGCCGAGCCGCGGCTGGTGCGTGCCAACCAGGAGTGGGCGATGAACTTCATCGTGGACGGTCTGGCGAACGACCGGGTGGTGCGGATCCTCAGCGTGGTGGATGCGTTCACCCGCGAGTGTCTGGCACTGGAAGCCGACACCAGCCTGGGCAGCGGCCGGGTGACGCGGGTGCTGGAACAACTGATCGATCAACGCGGTCTGCCGGAGAATGTGCGGTCCGACAACGGGCCGGAGTTCACCTCGCGGCGCATGCTGGGCAACCCACCCTCCGACCGCTGAACCCTCCCCGCCCGAACGCGCTTCGGGGGAGAAAAGCCTCTTCCGCTACGCTCCAGAGCCTTTTCTCGCCCGAAAATCCCAACTTAACCTTTCTTCCTACTGGCTCCCTTTTCCTCCGCCCCAGTGGTTCCCTTTCATTTCGCCCTTGACACCGCCCCAAAAGCAAACTCGAAACC
>JAJZVZ010000057.1 GCA_021846945.1 Acidobacteriota bacterium
AGGGCTACCGCATCGCGCTCTGCGACCAGATGGAAGATCCCAGGCTCACCAAAAAGCTGGTGCGGCGCGAGGTGACACGCGTGCTCACGCCCGGCACGGCCCTGGATGCGGCCCTCGGGCAGGAGCAGAACAATTTCCTGGCGGCGCTCTTTGAAAGCGGGACGAAAAAGGGGCGCGACGGCCGCCCGGTGTGCGCCGTGGCACTGCTCGATGTCTCGACCGGGGAGTTTCGCACCATGGAGTTTGCCGGGCCAGCAGCGCGCCAGCAGGCGGTGGAGGAGCTGCTGATGGCCGCGCCAAGCGAGGTGCTGCTGGCGGCCACCGCGGAGATACCGGCCGGGCTGGAGCGCATTCCGGCGCGGACGCGCGTCGACGACTGGGTCTGGACGGCTGAGTTCGCCGTACCGCTGGTGGAGCGGCAACTGAATGTGCGCTCGCTGGAGGGCTTCGGCCTGGCCGGGCATCCGGCGGCGGCGACTGCGGCCGGAGCGGTGCTGCACTACGTGCGTACCACGCAAAAGAATGACGCGCTACACATCGACAGCCTGCGATTCGAGGAGCACTCGACGGCCCTCGAGCTGGACCAGGTGACGATGCGCAACCTCGAACTTGTCGAGCCGCTCTTTGCGGGGCAGGACAACCGGGCGACGCTCTTCCGCACGCTGGATGCCTGCCAGACACCGATGGGCAAGCGGCTTTTGCGCGCCACCATTCTGCGGCCGCTGATGGATGCCGGCGAGATCAACGCGCGGTATGAAGCGGTGAGCGAAGCGCACGGCGACCTGCTCAAGCGCGAAGAGATTCGGCGGACATTTGACGGAATTCTGGACCTGGAGCGGCTTTTGGCGCGGCTCAGCCTCGATTCTGCCGGACCGCGCGACGTGCGCGCGCTGGCGGCGAGCCTGGCGCGGCTGCCAGCGCTGCGCGCGGCGCTGGATGCAATGCAGAAGACCAAGTGGCGGCAGATCGCCGCGCGGCTCGATGCGCTCGAAGACGTAACCGCGCGAATTGCCAGCACGCTGGTGGCAGAGCCGCCGCTGACGCTGGCCGACGGAGGTGTGATTGCGACGGGCGTGGATGCGGAACTGGATGAGCTGCGCGCAATCTCGACGACGGGCCGCCAGGCAATCGCGGCAATCGAAGACCGTGAGCGGCAGCGCACCGGCATCGGCTCGTTGAAGGTCCGGTATAACTCCGTATTCGGGTATTACATCGAGATCACGAAGGCAAACTTGTCACTGGCTCCAGCGGACTATGAGCGCAAGCAGACGCTGGTGAATGCCGAGCGATTCACCACGCCGGAGCTCAAGGAGTATGAGCGCAAGATCCTTACCGCGCACGACCGCTCCATTGAGATCGAGAAGCGGATCTTTGCCGAGTTGCGCGCGGCGGTGCTGGAAGCGGCGGGACGGATACGGCGCTCTTCGGCCGCGGTGGCCGAAGCGGATCTGCTGGCGAACTTTGCGCATCTGGCGGCGCAGCGGCGGTACGTGCGTCCTGTCATTGTCGAGGAGCCGGTGGTTGAGGCCGTGGCCGGGCGGCATCCGGTCATCGAGCAGTGGATGGAAGAGACGCGCGAAGGGCGATTCATCGCCAACGATCTTTACCTGAACGCGGCAGGCGAGGGTCCGAGCCTGCTGTTGATCACCGGCCCGAACATGGGCGGCAAGAGCACTTACCTGCGGCAGGCGGCGATGCTGGTGCTGATGGCGCAGATGGGCAGCTTTGTGCCGGCGGAGAGTCTGCGCTTCGGGCTGGTGGACCGGATTTATACGCGCATCGGCGCCAGCGACAACGTGGCGCGCGGGCGATCCACCTTCATGGTCGAAATGACCGAGACGGCCACCATTCTGAACACGGCCACGCCGCGATCGCTGATCCTGCTCGATGAGATGGGGCGCGGTACGGCCACCTTCGACGGGCTGAGCCTGGCATGGGCGACGGTCGAGTATCTGCACGCGGAGACCGGCGCGCGGACGCTCTTTGCCACGCACTACCACGAGCTGACGATGCTGGCCGAGAAGCTGCCGCGTGTGCGGAACCTGCGCGTGGGCGTACAGGAAGACGCCGGCGGCATCGTATTTCTACACCGCATCGAAGCGGGCGCGGCGAGCAAGAGCTACGGCATTGAAGTGGCGCGGCTGGCGGGATTGCCGGCGGCCGTGATTGAACGGGCCAAGCACGTGCTGCGCCAGCACGAGAAGCAGGAACGGCAGAGCGTGCAGGTGGAGACCACTCCGGAGCCGATGCAGTTGACGATCTTCACGCCGCTCTCGCAGCGGATTGTGGACCGGATCGCGGCCACCGATGTAAACACGCTGACTCCGCTGCAAGCGCTGAATCTGCTGGAGGAATTACAGAGCGAGCTGAAGGAGAAAGCATGAAAACCGAGTTGCGTCATGCCGCGGGAAGTCTGCTGGTGGTGGGGCTGGCGGGCGCGGAACTGACCGGGCTGGAGCGTGCATGGCTGCGCCTGGTGCGGCCGGCTGGCGTGATCCTCTTCCGGCGCAATATTGCCGATGCACGGCAGACGCGGGCGCTGCTCCAGGAAGCAACGGCGTTCTGCGCTGCGCACAGCTTGCGCTGCGTGGACGTCGAAGGCGGCACGGTGGATCGGCTGCGCGATGCGCTGGCCCCGTTGCCCGCAGCGCAGGCGGTGGCGAAGGCATCTTCTCACACCCTTGCGATAAAAGGCCATCGCAAGGATCAGGCGCCCGGCTCGTTGGCGCGTGAGCACGGCGAATTGGCGGCGCGGGCGGTGAAGTCATTCGGATTTAATGTGACGCTGGCGCCGGTGCTCGATCTGGCCTTGCCGGAATCGGCTGAAGTGATGGGGACGCGGGTAACAGCGCCAACCGCGGCCGGCGTCGTAGAGTATGCGCGCGCATTTCTGGCGGGTCTGGCGGCGCAGGGTGTGGAGGGATGCGGTAAGCATTTTCCGGGGCTCGGCGGCGGCATGCGCGATTCGCACCTGGAAACTCCGGCCATCCAGCGCGGCTGGCGCGAGGTGTGGCGCGAAGACCTGGAACCCTATCGCGAACTCCGCGATGAGTTGCCGATGGTGATGGTGAATCACGCCGCCTATCCGAAGACACCGGGGAAAAAGCAGCCAGCCAGTATCTCTCCTTTCTGGATTACGACGGTGCTGCGGCGACGCATCGGCTATCGCGGCATTATCTTCTCCGACGATCTGGAGATGGGCGGGATTTTGAAGTTCATGCCTATTGAAGAAGCAGTGATCGCGGCGGTTCGCGCGGGAACGGATCTGATGGAGATTTGCCACAGCCCCGAACTGATTCTGCGCGCCTATGAAGCCCTGCTCGCGGAAGGCGAGCGGTCGGCGGCCTTCAGAAGACTGCTCGAAGCACATGCGCGCGAGACGGTGCGAAAGCGGGCGAAACTGTTTGCAGCAGCGACACCGGCAGCATTGACGCCTCGCCAGTTTGAAGCGCTGCGCACGCGGGTCCTGCGCTTCAGCGAAGCGATCGCCAAAGCTCAGCGCGAAGCCGCCGCTTTGGAGGCTCAATGCGCATGAGCACAAAGGCGATGACAGTGGCCGGCGTGATGAGCGGAACCTCGGCAGACGGGATCGACGTGGCCGTGGTGCGGATTGTGCCAGCCAAAAAGCCATCGAAGCAAATGCGGCCCCGGCTCACGCTGCTGGCACACGAGGGATTCCGCTTCCCTGCTTCGCTGCGGCGGGCTGTGCTGGCGGCGATGAATGCAGCGTCGACTTCGACGGCCGAGCTGGCGCGGCTCAACTGGCGGCTGGGCATCGCCTATGCGGAGGCAGTGAAGGCGACGGTTGAGCAGCATAAGCTAAAACTGGACCTGGTCGGCTGCCACGGGCAGACGCTTTATCATCAGCCGCGCGGGGAGACATACGCGGGCCGCAGCCTTGCCTGCACATGGCAGGCGGGCGAGGCGCAGGCCATCGCTGCCGCGGTGCGCGTGCCCTTGGTATCAAACTTCCGGCCCGCGGATATGCTGGCCGGTGGCCAGGGCGCTCCTCTCGTGCCGCTGCTCGACTACGTGCAATTCGCGGATGCACGGCGCGGGCGGGTGCTGCAGAATATCGGCGGCATTGCCAACCTGACGGCGATCCCCGCCGGCGCGGGACCGGACGCGGTCATTGCCTTCGATACTGGCCCGGGCAACATGGTGATCGATGCGCTGGCGCTGGAACTCTTTGGCAAACCTTTCGATCGCAACGGCGCGTTTGCCGCGCGGGGCGAAGTGCTGGAGCCGGTGCTCAGGGCCGCTCTGCGCCATCCCTACTTCAAGCTGCAACCTCCGCGCAGCGCCGGGCGCGAGCAATTCGGGCGCGAGTATGCGGCGGAGTTTCTGAAGGTCTGCCGGCGGAAAAGCGGTAAGCCAGAGGATGCGCTGGCAACGGCAACGGCACTCACCGCCGAGACAATTGCGCGGAGTTACAGACGATTCGTCTTGCCAAAGATGGGCAACGGCGCGGTGGATTACATCGTCTCCGGCGGTGGCGCGCGCAACCACACGCTGATGGCCATGCTGGCGCGGCGCTTGGAGCCGCTCGGCTGCGAACTGGCGGCGAGCGAGGAATACGGACTACCTGCCGAGGCCAAAGAAGCCGCGGCATTCGCGCTGCTGGCGTGGCAGACGTGGCATCACTTGCCCGGCAATGTGCCTGCGGCGACCGGCGCGGCGCGACCTGCGATCCTGGGCCAGGTGACGTATGTGTAGATTCGTACGTCCGCACGTCGGCCGTTCGGTACGACAGACAAATATCTCCCAGGTCCTACGCCGCGGCGGACGAGACCACGGGGCACCCTGGTTGGCACGCCGGTCCGCCGCTACGCGCTGGAGGCTGGCCGTATGCTCATTGGCTTGCCTGCTGGCGCTCATCGGCTGCCGCTCGTCGCCGAGAGACCCGCAGACGGTCGTCTTTCTCATTGAGAGCAGTCCCGCCAATCTCGATCCGCGCATCGGCACCGATGCTCAGTCGCAGCGCATTGACGAGTTGCTCTTTGACGGGCTGGTGGCCCGCGACGCGCACTTCCACTTCACACCGGCGCTCGCCGAACGCTGGGAACAGCCCAATCCGCTGACGCTGGTCTTTCATTTACGCGCGGGCGTGCGCTTCTGCGACGGCCGTCCGATGACAGCGCGCGATGTGGTCTGGACGATCAATTCGATGCGCAACGGTACAGTCATCACACCCAAGACAGCCGCCTTTGCATCTGTAAACAGCGTTGACGCGCCCGATCCGCTGACGGTTGTTTTTCATCTGAAGCATCCGGACAATTTTCTTTTAACTAATCTTTCAACGGGCGCGCTGGGGATTGTTCCAGAGGGGAGCGGGCGCGACTTCTGGCGGCATCCCGCAGGGACCGGACCATTTCGTTTTGTCAGCCAGCAAATCGACCAGGACGTGATCGTCGAGCGCAATGCGGCAAGCTGGGCAGTGGTGCCGAAGATCGAGCGTGTGCGCTTCACCGTGGTGCCGGACGCAATCACCATGGCGCTGGAGCTTGAAAAGGGATCGGGCGACGTGGCCATCAATTCCCTTCCCATCGATGCTCTGCCGGTGCTGGAGCACGAGCCCAACTTGCGCGTGGAAGATACGGAAGGAACCGAGATCCAATATCTGGCATTCAACCTGCGCGATCCGCTGCTGAAAGACGTGCGCGTGCGGCAGGCGATTGCCTGCGCCATCAACCGCGGCCTCATCATTCGCACGCTGCTGCGCGGCCATGCGCAACCGGCGGTCAGCCTGCTGCCCGCAAGCCACTGGGCTTGGACCGGCGATGTGGCCCGCTACGGCTACGATCCGGCGCGCGCCGAGCGACTGCTGGACGCGGCCGGCTACAGGCCCGGCACCGATGGCGTGCGCTTTCACCTGACCATGAAGACCAGCAATGATGAGGGAACGCGGCTGCTGGCCGCGGTCCTGCAGCAGCAACTAGCCACGGTGGGAATTGCACTGGAGATTCGCAGCTACGAATTCGCCACCTTCTACTCCGACGTGACCCGTGGCGCCTTCCAGATGTATTCCCTCCGCTGGATCGGCGGCAATGAGCAGCCCGATATCTTCAGCTACGTGTTTTCGACCGCGAATTTCTCTCCCAAAGGCGCCAATCGCGGCCACTATTCAAACCCCAGGCTCGACGCGCTGCTGAACGATGCGGCGCAGAGCCAGGATATGAGCCGCCGGAAAGCCGACTACGTGGAAACGCAGCAGATTCTGGCGCGCGATCTGCCCGTCTTCAACCTCTGGTACATCGACACGGTCGTCGTGCACAACCGGAGGTTAACTCATGTGATTCCTGCCCCGTCGGGGAGCTACACCTTTCTGGAGACGGCGGCGCTGGCCCGATAGCGTGGATGCTATCGCGTCCGCCTTCTGGATGACCTCAATCTACGCGCTGCGCACCATATCCCCTTCGCGTCAAGGGCCGCAGACAAAGCCCTTCTCGGTGTGCTCCCGAACCTCGCAAACCGGTCGGGAAACCGCATTCCATGTGCATCTTAAGCCTCTCTTAAGGTTGGGAACAGAACGTGAGACGCAATCTCAACCTTTTGAGCCACTGGTTCGTCTACCCGAACAGAGAAGACATCTCATACCCGAACTCCAGCAAGGCGCTGGAGAGTGGAGAAACGGTCTATGCAGAGCAGGATGAAAACTTGCCTTCCCCAGCGGATGGTCCTTGCGGCGCTCTCCGCAGCCGTATTGGTAGCCGCATCTTTCGCCGGCGCGCAAACGTTGTCACGCATCGTAGGCACAGTCACCGCGGCCAGCGGCAGCACGCTCACGGTAAAGACCGATGCCGGGCAGGTCCATCAAGTGGAAGTTCCCGCAAACGCGGTCCTCAAGCGGATTGAACCTGGACAGACGACCTTGCAGAATGCCGAGAATATCAAGTTCAGCGATCTGACCATTGGGGATCGCGTCCTCGTCAATCTGAATTCGAGTGCTCCGGCCGGCACAATGCAGGCTTCCGCAATCATTGCCATCAAAGAAACGGATTTGGCCAAGAAGCAGGAGCAGGAGCGTGAAGCGTGGCGGAATGGGGTAGGTGGGCTGGTAAAGAGTGTGGATCCCGCCACAGACACGATCGTAGTGACCAGTGGAGCAGGCCCCATGGCCAAGACGGTCACGATTCACACTACCAAGGCCACGATACTCAAGCGGTATGCGCCAGCGTCGGTGCGTTACAACGAGGCAAAGCCGGCTCCATTCGATGCGATTCATCCGGGTGACCAATTGGAAGCGCGCGGCACAAAGAATGCTGACGGCAGTGAACTCGCTGCCGACGAGGTGATTTCAGGAAGCTTCCGTAACGTTTCAGGAAGAATTTCGTCTATCGATGCAGCTAATTCCACATTCACCCTGAAGGATCTGGCCACCAAGAAGATGGTGACGGTCCACATTGGCCAGGAGGCGCAAATGCGCCAGTTGCCGGACCGCATAGCCATGATGCTGGCGGCCATCTTGAAGGGCAATGGGGGTGGACCCAGGGGCGCAGGCCGCGCCGGGCAGGCTGGTGGTGAAGGCCGCGGACCCGGTGGCGCCGCGTTCAGAGGCCAGGGCCAGGGATCAGGAGATTTGCGGCAGATGCTCAACCGCGCGCCCATGATTCATCTGTCTGATTTGAAGAAGGGCGACGCAGTCATGCTCGTCTCCACCGAAGGCACAGCGGATGTCACAGCCATCACGTTGCTTGCCGGCGTCGAACCGATTCTTGAGGCTCCTGCCGGCCGCGACCTGCTCTCCAGCTGGAGCATGGACACCAGCGCCGGCGGAGGCGAAGGGGCGACACCGTAACCCCAAAGCAAGAAAGCAAGTCTGTTCGGAAAGAAAGTGTACGACATGAAAGTGAGAAAGTGGGGTTTCATTCATTTTGCGGATGCTTTGGTATTAGCGATGGCGAGCATAGCGGGAGGACAGGCTCCCACGGCAACAGCCACTTTACTTGGAGATGTGACAGACCCATCCGGGGCACTGATCCCCGGCACCAAGATAAGCGTGATCGACAAGGCAGGAAAGACGGTAGCCACAACCACCGCGGATGCAGGTGGCGCCTATGCGATTCGCAGTTTACCTGCCGGCCTCTACATTTTACGGGCTAATTTCAGCGGATTTGCTCCCTATCAGTCGGGAGTCATCTCACTGACAGCCGGACAGTCCAGGGTGGAGAACATTTTGATGTCCATTGAGTCGGCCCAACAGAATGTCGTCGTCACCACCGACACGGGCCCCTCTGTGAACGTGGAAGCGGAGAGCAACGCCAACGCGGTTGTCATAAAGGGCAAGGACATTGAAGCGCTATCTGACAATCCCGACGAACTGGCGAGCGAACTCTCCGCGCTGGCTGGCCCTGCAGCAGGTCCCAACGGCGGCCAGATTTATATTGACGGCTTCAGCGGCGGCCAACTCCCGCCCAAATCAGCCATTCGCGAGATACGCGTCAATCAAAATCCATTTTCTGCCGAGTTTGACCACCTGGGGTACGGCCGCATCGAGATTCTTACCAAGCCAGGCACTGATCAATTGCATGGACGCTTCTTCGTGCAGGGAAATGATGACTCATTCAACACAGGCAATCCGTTTACCAAGAATCTGCCGTCCTATCACAGCGTTCAGTACAACGGCAGCGTAGGCGGAGCGCTGACAAAGAACGCCTCTTTCTTCGTCAGCGTGGAACAGCGCAACAACCAGAATGCGAGCGTCTACAGCATCCTCGGCGGGCCTGTACTGGATCCAACCACGGGCCTGTATAGTTCCGATCCAGCCGCCACCGTTTCGGGCGGCATCTTCAATCCGCAGACGCGCACCTACATTTCACCGCGGATCGATTGGCAACTGGGACAAAGGGACACGCTCACCCTGCGTTACTCATTCTTTCGCAGTGATACAAGCGGGAACTTCGGGCAAACCGCTCTGCCCGAGCAATCCACGAGCTCAAACTATATCGAAAACTCGCTCCAACTGAGCGACTCGCATGTCTTCAGCGATCACCTGGTAAACGAAATTCGCCTTGAGTACGAGCGAGGGATATCGAGTTCGGCGCCGGAAAGCACTGCGCCAATGCAAAGCGTTCCGGGGGTTTTTTCCGGCGGTGGCGCAGAAAGCCAATACTCCACGGGCCATTCCGATCACATCGAGTTGCAAGATATCGCAACCATGACCAAGGGAACACACGCCCTCAAGTTCGGCACATGGATGCGCGACAACCGCAGCGCCATCTCCTCGAACTCGAACTTTAATGGCACCTTTATGTTCCCGACCATCAACGCGTTTGTGGCAACATCAAATGGCGTTACCGCGGGCAAGAACTTTCAACAAATCGCCGCCGAATGCCCGCAAAATGATCCGGCATATACGGGCGGCTGCCTGCCCACTCTGCTGACCTACACAACCGGCAGAATAGCCTTCCTGGCAAACGTCTTCGACGCGGCATTGTTCGTCCAGGACGACTGGAAGGTCAATCCCTTCCTGACGCTGTCGCTCGGGGTACGCTGGGAGACGCAGAATCATATCGCCGACCACAGCGACTGGGGCCCGCGTCTGGCGTTTGCCTATGCTCTTGACGGGCACAAGGACCGCAGCAAGGCCAGGACCGTGTTGCGCGGCGGCTTCGGATTCTTTTATGACCGCTTCGACGCCGGCGACCTGATGTCGCTGGAACGTAATAATGGCGGCGCCAACAGCCAGAGGCAGATCAATATCACCAATCCCCAGTGCTTCGATGCCACCAGTTTGAGCAATATCGACCTGGCCACCTGCGGCGCGGGTAAGGCGGTTGCGCCAACGATCGTCCAGCTCTACCAAAACTATCGCTCGCCTTACTCCCAGCAAATCGGCGCCAGCCTGGAGCGGCAGGTCTCCAAATCGGCGACGATGACGCTGACCTATCTGCGCACATATGGCGTGCACCAGATGGCTACGCGCAACTCCAATGCCTATCTGCCGGGAACCTACCAATATGGGAGCACCACCTTAACCGGCATTCGGCCGGACCCGGCCCTTGGCGTCATACAGCAAATGTATCCCGAAGCGGTGTTTAAGCAGAACCAGTTGATCGTGAATATCAACGCCAGTTTCACGCCGAACTTTGGCGTGAGGGGCTTCTACACGCTGTCCTCCGCCAACTCCAACACCGGCACGGCGTCAGACTCTTACAATTTGAATCTGGATTACGGCCCGGCGCCTTGGGTTCCGCGCCATCGGATCTTCCTGATGGGCAGTTACGCCGGCCCGTGGGGCCTGAGTTTCAGCCCGTTTCTGATTGCCCAGACCGGCAGGCCCTTCGACATCGTCACTGGTTACGATTTGACGGGCGACACATTCTTTAACAACCGGCCCGCGTATGCAAGCTCCGCCTCGCTTGCTCAGAATCTGGTGCACACCTCTTATGGGGACTTTGACACCGTACCTCAATCTGGCGAGACGATCATTCCGTCCTATATGGGCCATGGACCGACAGCGGTAGCCGTCAACCTGCGTCTCAGCCGCTCTTTCGGGATCGGACCCAAGTTGCAATCGGCGATCCAGCCTGCAGGGCCGCAGCAGGGCGGACCTGGTGGCGGCTTTGGAGGCATTGGCGGAGGCCACCATGGACACGGCGGCTTCTTCGGCGGCGGAATGAGCGGCACCGGCCGCAAGTACTCCCTGACCTTCAGTGCACAAGCATTGAATATGTTCAACAACATCAACTACGGCACGCCGCTTGGCAACGTGAATTCGCCAAGTTTCGGCACATACTCGGGCCTGGCCGGTGGGATTTTCTCCTCCGGCTCGGCAGCACGGCGCGTATTCGTTCAGAGCATCTTTTCGTTCTGACGGTTTAATTTGCAGGAACCACTTGAAAGGCAAAATGGGCCGGCGGAGCAGCGGCCGGCCCAGAAAAGCGGCAACAAGGCATACAGGCGCGGCAACGTTGAGCAATTAAAAGACCGAGCCGCGAAAGAACGGCGCCTGCGAGCCGCTCCCAAGCTGCGTAAGGGCGAGTTCACTCGCCAACCCGCAAGAGCACGACCCAATCATGCTGCTGCAAGGCGCTTGCACGAAAGCGGTGCTCCGCTCGCTCTCAGCCGCGATCCCTGCGCAGCCAGTTTCAATTTCGAGGAGATAGGCATTGAGGCGCGAAGTTACCGGAAACGCCAGGACCCGCGAGGGGAAGGACTCAGGCCGCACCCACCTGAACAGCAGCGCATGGTTGCTCAGGGTATCTGCCAGCCGCAAACTGCGATGCATGAAGAGCCACAGCGGCCAACATCCGCAAACAGTTTTTTCCGGGAGATGAACGAGGATCATATGTGTTCGAGATTTCATTGCTTTCTTCATTTTCTGATCGCCATGGTCCTGAGCCTGGCCGCCGTGGCTGTGCAGGCGCAAGCACCGGCAGACCCGCCTCCTCCGGCCACTTTGTGCGGGCAAGTCAGCGAACCCACGGGAGCATTGCACCCCGGCGCAGAGATTACGATTACCACGCCCACCGGAGTCACCGTAAAAACGGCAACGGCAGACGCATCCGGCGGCTACGTTGTCCGTGGACTGGCGCCAGGCAGCTATATTGTGCACGCCGCCTTCGCTGGCTTTGCGCCGTTTCAGTCACAACCGATCCAACTTGAAGCCGGCCATTCGAAGACATTGAATATTGCGATGGCAATTGCAACCGCGCAACAGAACGTTGTTGTAGCCGAGAATCGAGAGCCGGCCGCCCGCGTAGAGGCGGAGCGCAACGCGACCTCCGAGGTCCTTAAGGGCGGCGACCCGAACGCGCTTTCCGGCAATCCGGGCGATTTGCGGAACGAGTTGAAGGCCCTGTCCGGACCCGAGGCAGGACCAGACGGCGGCCAGATCTACATCAATGGATTCATGGGCCGGCAGTTGCCTTCCAAATCGGTAATTCACAAGATTCGCATCAAGGGTCCGCGCTGCATGAAGAGCTGCAGCGGCCAACAGCCGCAAACAGATTATTACGGGAGATAAACGAGGATCATATGTGTTCGAGATTCCATTGCATTATTCATTTTCTGATCGCCATGGTCCTGAGCCTGGCTGTCGTGGCTGTACAGGCACAAGCCCCTGCAACCCCGCCTCCACCGGCAACATTGCGCGGGCAAGTTGCCGATCCTACGGGAGCTTTAATCCCGGGAGCAAAGATTACCGTTACCACGCGCACCGGAGTCACTGTGAAAACGGCAACCGCGGACGCAACCGGCGCGTACGTCGTCCAAGGGCTCGCGCCGGGCAGTTATATTGTGATGGCGGCCTTCACAGGTTTCGCGCCCTTTCAGTCTCAACCCATCACACTGGAAGCCGGGCAATCGAGGCTGTTGAACATTGCGATGGCGATTGCAACCGCGCAACAGAACGTTGTTGTCACCGAGGAGGGTGCGCCGACAGTCAGCGTGGAGGCCGGCGGCAACGCCACCTCCGTGGTCCTCAAAGGCAGCGATCTGAATGCACTCTCCGACGACCCGGACGAGTTGCAGAATGAACTGACGGCCCTGGCGGGTCCCGCGGCGGGACCAAACGGCGGTCAAATCTACATTGATGGATTTACAGGCGGGCAGTTGCCACCCAAATCGGCAATTCGCGAGATCCGCATCAATCAGAACCCGTTTTCAGCGGAGTTCGATCAGATCGGCTACGGGCGCATTGAGATTTTGACCAAGCCGGGAACCGACCAATTGCACGGGCAGTTCTTCGCGATGGGAAACGACAACAATTTCAACACGGGTAACCCATTTGCCCCGGCTCCTCCGTATCACAAGATTCAGTTCAACGGTACGCTCAGCGGTTCTCTTTCAAAGAGCGCGTCGTTCTTTGTAAGCGCCGAAAATCGTGACAATCAGGACGACAGCATCTACAGCATTCTGGATGGTCCCGTATACGACTCCGCCGACAACATGTATTCCATCGGTACCGGTCCGGTATCGGGCAGCCTTTTTAACCCGGCCATGCACACCGTGGTTACGCCACGAGTTGACCTGCAACTGGGACAGAAAGATACGCTCACCCTCCGCTATGAGTTCTTTCGCAACAACGTGAGCGGCGCAATTGGAGCGATTGATCTGCCCACACAAGCGACGAACGCCGACACCATCAGCAACACCTACCAACTGATGGATTCACACATCATTAATGACCGCATTGTGAATGAGACCCGGCTTGAATACCGCCGCAGCTCGATCACTGTCACGCCGGTCAGCACAGAGCCGACCTTCCACGTTACGCAAGTCTTCACGGGCGGCGGCGCGACTGGGCAGAACTCCATCGACCATACTGGCCATATCGAACTGCAGAACATTACCACGATGACGGCCGGAAATCACTCCATTACGTTCGGTACATGGCTGCGCGACAACCGCGACGCCAACTACTCGGACGGAAACTTCAACGGCAGTTTCGTATTCCCCTCTCTGAACGCATTCGTTGACACATGGGACGGCATCCAAAAGGGCCAATCCATCCAGCAGATCGCCGCCGCCTGTTCTTCAACGCAAGTGGGGGGCTGTACACCCACGCTCCTGACGTACAGCGAAGGCAAAGAGTCGTTCCTGGCCAACGTTTTTGATGGGGCGCTCTTCTATCAGGATGATTGGAAGGTCAAGCCTTATTTCACGTTTTCCTACGGCTTGCGCTGGGAGTCGCAGAATCACATTCCGGATCACAGCGACTGGGGTCCGCGTCTAGCCTTCGCTTATGCGCTCGACGGGCATAAGAAAGGCCAGGTTTCCAAAACCATCGTCCGCGGCGGTTTCGGCCTGTTTTATAACCGGTTTACCCGTTCCCAACTTATGGTCCTGGAACGCTACAACGGCGGTCCCAACAGTCAGACCCAGATCAGCATCACCGACCCCACCTGCTTCAGTGGGACCAGTCTGGCCAGCGTCCCTGGAGGACCGGGCTCGTGCGGCCAGGCCAGCGTGATTGCACCAAGAATTTATATGCTCTCACCGACTTACCGCTCCCCCCAGATGCAGCAGCTTGGCGTCAGCCTGGAACGGCAATTGACCAAAACGTCCACACTTACATTTACTTACATGCACTCTTATGGCGTCCACCAGATGGCGGTACGCGACGCCAATGCCTACCTGCCCGGGACCTTCCAGTATGGCAGCAAGACGCTGACCGGTGTGCGGCCGAATCCAAATCTGGGCATCGTGCAGGAGTATTATCCCGAAGCGGTCTTCAAGCAACACCAATTCATCTTGCACCTGAACGCCATCGTCACGCCCAACTTCCGCGTGTTCGGCTTCTATAACATCACCACCGCAAATGCTGACACCGGAACAGCATCCAACTCCTATAATCTGAAACAGGATTATGGCCGCGCATCCTTTGTTCATCATCAATTTCTCTTCCTGATGGGCAGCTACACAGGTCCGTGGGGACTCACCTTTAACCCGTTTCTGGTGGCCCGGCAGGGCAGGCCCTTCACGTTCCTTACCCCGTACGATCTGACCGGCGACACGTTCGTCAACGACCGTCCTGCGTATGCAAGTTCCGAATCACTGTCGCAAAACGTCGTGCACACCGCCTACGGTAATTTCGATACGGTTCCCCAGCCGGGCGAGACCATTGTTCCTCCCTACCTGGGAACCAGCCCGGCCAGCGTTGCCATCAACCTGCGCTTGAGCCGTTCTTTCGGCATCGGACCCAAGATCGAATCCCTTATGGGAGGACCGGGGGGACCGCATATTGGCGCTTTCACGGGCGCCGGTGGTGGTCCCGGCGGCGGCGGCCATCACGGCGGCCACGGCGGACCGCATGGCGGCATCAACAATACCGGCCGCAAATACGCCCTAACGTTCAGTGTCCAGGCTCTGAATATGTTTAATGACGTGAACTATGGAGTGCCGCTCGGCAACGTGACCAGCCCAAGCTTTGGGCGCTCGGTTGCGCTCGCGGGAGGAATCTTTTCTACCACCTCGGCATCCCGGCGTGTCTTCTTCCAATCCTTTTTCACGTTCTGAAGCAGAGAGCGCGCGCATGAAAGGGGCCGGAGCATCCATCTCCGGCCCCTTTCGATTTCATCAGGGGGCTGCAGTCACTGTAACCTGCCGGTCGTCCCTCTTGAAGGCATCGGTAAGAGAGATCACTTTCATCTGCGCTTTCAATGCGTCGATCGAGGCCGTGGTCGTGGCCGTAATCACCGCCGTCTCCCCAGGCAGCACGTCAAAATAATTGTCCGAGACTTGCACGTCGAGATCGCCAAAGGAAAGATAGACACTTCGCGCCAGGACGGGGGAAGTAATGCGAATCTGATACTTGCCCTCAGCGCCGGTGGTCTCAACGGTGAGATGCGCGGGCCTCAGGTGCACATCCTTGACAGGCGCCAGATAAAGCAGGTTGCGCGAAAGCTCGGCTCCGCCCGCGGTCAGGTCAGCCACGATAAAAACACGCGAGGTGTCAGCCGCGCCCGCATTGAAGAGCTTTTCGAGCGGCCAGGACAGATACACTTTGCTGGCGAGCGGCGTTATGTTCACATCATGCGACTCTTCGAGCAGCGCCTTGCCGTCGAAGTCCAGCAGGCGGACGCGCAACACAGCCGTCTGCGGCTCAGTCTTGTCGGAGACGATATATACGTTCATCGAACTGCCCTCGACATTCGGCGAAACCAGAATGGGCGCATAGAAGCGGCGCGCGTAGTATTGCAACGCCTTCCATCGTCCGTAGTAGTCAATGGAAGACCACGAGGCTACGGGCCAGCAATCATTCAACTGCCAGAAGATGGAGCCCATCGTTTCAGGGCGCAGCCGGCGGAAGTGCTCCGCTCCGATCTTGACTCCCTCGGCCTGCAACACCTGGCTGATGTAGAGGAAGCTGGCAAAGTCCTTCGGCTGCGGATAGTACCGGCTGATGTAGTTCTGAATGATGGAATTGCCCTGCTTGTTCTTCTGATGAGCCAGCATCACAGGCGTAAAGATGCTGGTGCGATCCTCTGGCACGGTGAAGCTTTCAATCGTGCGCATCTCAGGAAAGGACTGGAAGCCGTACTCGGAAACAAATCTCCAATGATGCTTCTCGTACTCCTCGAAGGAAACGCCTCCATGCCACACGCTCCAGTCGTGCATATCGCCTGACTCAAAACTGTTGCTTGTGGGCTCGTAATCCGAACTCGGCGAACTGGGCCAGTAAGGGGTCTCCGCGTCCAGCCGCTCGACCACCCTGTTCAGGATGCCGCTGAATTCGGTCAGATAGTCCTGCCACATCTGGAACTTCACATCCAGCGGCAACGCCGCCCGGTCGCCCCAGTTCAGCGATTCCTCGATTTCGTTGTTGCCGCACCAGAGCACAATGCTGGGATGATTGCGCAGGCGGCGCACCTGGTCTTCGGCCTCGGCTTCCATGTTGAGCTTGTAGGCGTAGGTGCCCGGCTCCCAGTTGCTGAACATGAAATCCTGCCAAACCATGATGCCCAGTTCATCGCAGGTTTGGTAGAACTCGTCGGTTTCGTAGTAGCCGCCGCCCCACACCCGGATCATGTTCATGTTGGCATCGCGGGCGGACTCGAGAATGCGCCGGTAATCAGCGGTCGTGACGCGGTTGGGAAAGCTGTCAAAGGGGATGACGTCCGCGCCCTTGGCAAAGACCGGGATGCCATTGACAATGAATTCAAACGACCGGCCCCACTTGTCCAACTGACGGCGCAGCACCACGGAGCGCAGTCCTACTTTCACCGTGCGCTCTTCAATGGGCCGGTGCTGCGGACTCAACTGTGCGGTGAACTGATACAGCGGCTGGTCTCCGTAGCCGGCTGGATACCAGAGATTGGGCTGGCGGATTTCAAACGGAAGGTCGATCACGTTGTCGCCGCCGTGAACAGCCACCTTTCTGCTCAGAGTGATGGATTTTCCGTTGACGGCATACTGCACACTGACTCTGACCGACTGGCTCGTGGACGCTTGAACCTCAACCTCCGCGTCAAGGTGAGCCACTTCCCTGCTTACATCGCGTTGCCGGATCGCGAAGTCCGCAATGCGAACCTGGTCCCATGCTTCAAGCTGAACCGGCCGCCAGATGCCGCTCGTAACAAAGCGCGGTCCCCAATCCCAGCCGTACTCGTAGGCGGCTTTGCGGATGTAATTCTTCGCCTTGGTCTTCGTCCTTGGCTGCCAGGGATCCTGCGCCGCTACTCTTTCAGCAGCCGTGATCGGCGAAGGAAAGACAACACGCAGCTGGTTCTGGCCTACATGCAGATGATCCTTCACCGGCACGCGCCAGATTCGGAACATGTTGTCCGCGGAAAGCACTTCGGCACCGTTCAAATACACTTGCGCGGCCGCATCCAGCCCGTTAAAGACCAAATCCACGTTAGACCGCGCCAGCATGTCCGGCGTCACGTCGAAGCTCAGCCGGTACTCCCAGCTTTCGTTCTCGATCCACTGCAATTTGGCTTCGTTGTCGCGAAAAAATGGGTCGGGAATCTTCTTGTTGGCGAGCAGATCCAGGTGAACGTCGCCGGGGACTGTAGCCGGCAGCCAGCCAGCCTCCGCATTCTGCGGTGCGCTTTGTATCTGGCGGAACTGCCAGCCGTGGTCCAAAGCCTCAATGACATTCTGCTCATGGCTCCCTTGTGCGCGGGCAGCTCTCGCGGGCTGGCTCATCGGCATTCCGGTCAGAAAACAAAGTATCATCGCTGGCTGCAAAATTCCGCCGCGGCCTGGCACTCGCATGGCGCTTCCTCCAATGCCTTCCTTCAAGAAATACATTCACTGCCGAAGAAGACGTCTCCGGAAATCGCGGATAAGAGTAACACGAGAGGCCCTCGTCGATGATCCCCGCCAACAATTGCGGCAAACGCATGAACGAGGAAATCTTTGCAGCGTTTATTTTGGAAGAACAGGCCGTGGGCAGTAGGGTTTGATAACCGCGCGGATGCGTTGCCCTCATCATCAAGGCCAACCATCGCCGTGAAACCTACGACGAGGGAACCAAGCTTTTCAGCACCCTTACATTCCGCTCATCGTCCCCGTCTTCATCCAGAGGCGTCTCGGCAATAAACGCGCAATGCGCAAAGCGCGCATCGTTCAGTAGACGCCGAAAGGGCTCGACGCCCATCGTTCCCTGCCCGATATGCTCATGCCGGTCGAGCTTCGAGCCGCGCTCCGCCTTGGCGTCGTTGCAGTGCCACACACGCACGGAATCAAATCCGACCGTGGCCCCGGCCTGGCGCATCGTCTCTTCGTAGCCGTCCGCCGTCACCATGTCGTAGCCGGCCACGTGCGTGTGGCAGGTATCCAGGCACACACCCACCGGCGCCGCGGCGCGCAGCCGCGCCACCAGCTCCGCCACCTGCTCAAAACTGCCGCCCAGGGAAAACTCCGCCCCCGCCGTGTTCTCGATGAGAATGTGAAAGCCGGTTCCCTGCCACGGCAAACCATCAATGGCGCGGTTGATCGAATCCGCCGCCAGTTTCAGGCCCTCGTCGCGCGTCAATCCTTTCCATGAGCCCGGATGCAGCACCAGATACTCCGCGCCCAGCGCCAACGCCCGCTCGATCTCGCCGCGAAAGGCATGGACGCTCTTTTCGCGCACCTCGTTCGACTGGCTGCACACATTCACCAGATAGCTGGTATGAATCACCAGCGGCCCCACATCAAACGCCGCACGCAGTTCGCGCATCCGCTCGGCCTGCTTGTGGTCCACCTTGGGCGCATGCCACATGCGCGGACTCGACGAAAAAATCTGAAAGGTATTGGCGCCGATCTCCTGCGCCCGCTCCACGGCTTTGGAAGCCCCGCCGGCCGTCCCGAGATGTATCCCGATTCGTTTTGTCATGGAGACAGTCTACCCGCTGCTGCGGCGGTCATCCTTCTTACATCCCCATCGCCACACAGATCGCCGCCACATCGCCGATCCGCTCGCCCAGCGCCGCCGGCACAACCTTGCAAATTTTTGCGGAGGCAGGCAGCGCTTCGCGTTCCATCGTCCTTCGCGCCGGATCGAGCAGGCTGTCGCCCAGGCGCATCGCCAGTCCTCCAACCACAATGCGCTCTGGATTGAAAAGATCGACAAGAATCGCCAAAGCCTCGCCGAGCCTGTTCCCTGTGCTTTCCAGAAGGCGCAGCGCCAGCGCGTCTCCCTGTTGCGCCGCCTCGGCCACATCCTTCGCGGTAAGAACGCCGCTGCTGTGCAACCTGGCCGCCAACGCAGTCGCCTCGCCGCGATTGATCGCAGCCGCAACCTCTTGCACAGCCACCTGCGCCATGCCACAGCCGCTCGCCCAGCCTTCCACCGAGCCGGCCTTGTGATAGCCCACTGGCCCTGATGGCGTCAGCCGCACATGCCCGATCTCGCCGGCCTGCCCTGACGCTCCACGATACAAACGCCCATCGGCGATCACGCCAGCTCCCAGCCCAGTTCCCATCGTCAGGAAGATCATGTAGCGGGTGCCGTTGCCGGCCCCATAGCGGTGCTCGGCCACCGCGCCCGCGTCCGCATCGTTCTCCAGCCGGCAATCGATCCCGAATTCCTCGCGCAGAATCGAAGTGATCGGCACATCCACCCATGTCGGCAGGTTGGGCGGCGCCTGAATTACGCCCGCAGCCTGATTCTGCGGGCTTCCGCAGCTCACACCGATGCCGCCCAGCCGCGCCCGGTCGATGCCCAATGAGTCAACGAGCTGGTGGATCGACTGCTTGATCAGGTCGATGACCCGCTCTGGCCCCTGCTCCGGCAGCGTGGGAAACTCGATGCGTCCGAGCATCTCCGGCGGCTCAGAGGAAAGCACCACCGCCGTCTTGGTGCCGCCAATATCCACACCAACCCAGATCTTCTCTCCCGAATTGATCTGCCTCTCACTCATATTCCGCTCTCCCCGCAAACGCGATCGCGAGCACATACAAAAAGCACAGCAACGGGACGGTCATGGCAACGCGAATGCCGAAGTGATCCGCCGTAAGCCCCACCAGCGGTGGAATCACCCCGCCGCCGATTGATGCCGTCACCAGCAGGCCTGAAAGCGTTCCCTTCGATTCCATGAAGGTGTGAATCGCTCCGCTAAACAGAAGCGTGAAAAGCACCGACGTAAAGAAGCCGCAGGCGGCAAAACCAAACGCCGTCACATGCACTGACCCGAACATCGCCAGCAGCAGGCATGCCGATGCGGCGAGCGCATACAAGCGCAGCAACTTGCGCGCCCCGAGCCGATGAATCCCGGGCCCGCTCGTCAATCGGCCCACGCCCTGCAAGCCCCAGAACAACGAAACGGTCAGCGCCGGCAGCGCAGGCAGAAAGCGCATCAGAGGATTGAGCGCCGCGCCACCCGTCCTGATCTCGCTCAATCCGTGAATCTGCTGGAAGAAGCGCACGATCCACGACGCTGTTCCCACCTCTGCGCCGACATAAAAGAAGATCGCCAGGAAATAGGTGACGGCGATCGGATGACTCAGCAGCCGCGCAACCTCACGTGGCCGCAGACTTTCCGCAGCGGCCGCGCCACGCTCCGGAAATGCCGAAAGAGCCACCAGCGCCATCAGCACGCCGCACAGCACCGCGTACCCCGCATAGAGCCACTGCCACGGCTTCCCGTGGGTCTGCAACGCGGAGAGGCAGAACGGCCCGGCAAAGGCTCCTATGCCGCAGAAGCCGATCGTCAAAGTCAGGTTCCGGTGGTAATTCTCGCGCCGGTCCAGCCGCTCGATCAAGGGATTGCCGGCCGTCTCCAGCAGCGCGATACCTGAACCGATCACGAATGCCGCAACGATGATCGGCAGGTAACCATTCACCCACATCATCGCGGCGCAGCCGACAGCCATCATCAGCAAACCAGCAAGCACCACAGGCTTCGCCCCCAGGTGGTCCGCCGCCAGCCCGGCCGGAATCGAGCAAACTCCGAAAGGGATATAGAGGGCAAACGCCAGCAATCCGCCCGCGAAGAGGCTCAGATGATACTGCCGGATGAGCACCGGAATCATCACGCCCACCACGTTAAGCACGATGCCGAACGTAAAGTAGGACGCGAACATGATCCACAGCAGCCGGATATTCCCGCCGGCCACAGCTTCGGCTCCATTCGTCTTCACCGGCGTTCACCCTGCCCCAGTTGGATTTGCCGTAGGCGGTTCGCTGCGCAGCGCCTCAGCCAAGGCGTAAAGAATACAGGGTGGCGCGTGTCGACTGCCATGCGCGCGAGACGGCGCAGGGCAGACGGCTCTCATAGAGCGGCGCGATCCGAAACAGCAACCGAACAGCCTCTAGCGTTTTTTGGCAGGCTTGGAAGGAGTTTTCTTCGTTGGCGGTTTGGATGGCTTGGCCACGGGCGCAGCCTTACCAGCCTTGGCGGTGCCGGCCGCCTGCTTCGCCTTTCCGGTAGCCAGCTTTTCGGCTTTGGGCGCGGCCTTGGCCGGAGTCTTGCCGGCAGCCGGTGCGGCCTTTTTTGCGCCGGAAGCCACCTGAACCTTGGCAGGTTTGGGGGCCGGTTTCTGTGCCGGTTTCGCTTTCGCCTCTGGTTGCGTGTGTTTGGGGGTGGTCAAAGCCGGCTTGGCGGCCGGTTTTGCAGCGCGCTCGGCTGGGGCTCCTGCCTTCGCCGGCTTTTCAGCTTTTGGCGCGGCAGCCTGCTTGGCAGGTTTCTCCGGCTTGGCTGGAGTCGCAGCCGGGGTTTCCGCTTTCTTTGCCGGCTCGCGTTGCGTCTCCTTGCGGCTCCTGGGTTTCACAACAGCCTCAGCCGGTTCAAGCTGCTCCTCTTCCTCACCCACCAGTTCCTCTTCCACCGGCTCGTTCTCAGCAACCATCTCGACATCCATATCGTCCTTTGGCATGCCGATTCCCAGGTCGATCTCCTCTTCCTCGCCAAGTTCCTCCAGATCCTCGGCCTCTGCCAAAGCTCCTTCGGACTCTTCCTCTTCCTCATACTCGGCTTCCCTTAGCTTGGCCTCGGCGCTCCGCCTGGCGCGCGTCCGCTTTACCGTCTCGCGGGGAGGCGGAGCCGGCGGCGAGTAAGGCTCCAGGAAGGCACGAAGCTCTTCAGGTGTGCTCAGCTTGCCGTCAATCAACTGCAGGAAGATGGCGTGTACGACCTCGCGATACACCGGCAGTTCCGGAGTGATGCGCATCTCGAGCATCAGCGCGTGAGGAATTCTCTGGCGGGCTTCCGGCCAAACCTTCAGGAACTGATGATAGCGTTCCTGGACCCCCTTATCTTTACTCGTAAATCCAAGCCAAAGAACAGCTTCAGGATCATAGCTCGTAAATAACTTGAAGCTCGCCGAGGGCGCGGTATTCTCCTTCGCCAGCAGCACCTTGGCAAACTTGGCCGCCAGCGCATCCAGGCTGTTCCACTCTTCCACAAATCCCGGACGCAGCATTGCCTTCTTAAGCGCCGCCAAATCCCTGGAGGACAATTTGGCGGTCAGCAGACGCATCTGCGCGGCCGACATATCGGCATGCACGCCCTCCAGCAATAACTCCAGCGCCAGATCGTGCAGCGCCTTCAGCCTTTCCTCATCCGCGCTAGCCGAGGTCCATGCCGGGAAGAGCACCTTCATCCAGCCCTCGGCCTCCATTGCCCGCAGAACCTTCAGGCCCTCTTCCTCGTGGCCAATCTGCTCCAACTCCTGGCTGCGCGCCTGGTCGGAGAGATGTTCGATCACTCCCTCATTCTTCGCGTTGTCATAACGGGCGCGCGTTCTCGGGTCCATCTCCCAACCAAGCCGCGCGATGTAGCGAGTTGCGCGAAGCAATGTGGAAGGATCCTCCAGAAAGCCGTAACTCGACACTAGCCGGAGGGTCCGGCCTTCAATATCCGCCGCCCCGTTCAGAGGATCCATCAACAGGCCATACGATCCCTCGTTCAGAGAGATCGCCATGGCATTTACCGTAAAGTCACGGCGCCGCAGATCCTCCTGGATCGAGGCCGGATGAATCACCAGTTTGCCCGGTTTTGGATACTCGACGCGATGCGCACTAACCAGATCAACGCGCACTGTCCCCGGAAAGCAGAGGTAGAGACTCCGTAACGTGTCATCTTCACCCCAGACAGCCGCGCCAAGCTTCTCTATTTTTTTCTTGAGCTTAAGGGAATTTCCATGAACCGTTACCTCAATGTCGCGAACGGCATGGCCGCTGGTCAGGTCGCGCACCGCATCTCCGGTCAGGAAAACAAGTGTTTCCGCTTCCCGGGCCGCATCACGCAGGTGGCGCAGAGCATTCTGTTGATCGGCCGACAGCCGGTTTTCCAAAAGGTAAATGTAGTCGGGCATTCTGCTCCCCGCTTCTGCTGGCTCACGTCCAGGTCAAATCCCTGATGTTGTTACGCTTAGAGCACAAACCGGCATAGCTGGCAAAGCTGTACATTAACACAACTGTGACCGGTTTGCTAGAGCTAGTTGCACCAGATTTGCAGCTTTTTTCTCCATCGGTACCACATGCGTTCTCCCGATACGGCTGTCAACACGGGAACAGCCCGTATCAGCGCGCATCCTGCTCACCCCACTTCGCTCAAATTAGCGCCGTCACAGCGGCCTGCGCCGTGCGACAATCCAAGACGATGGCATCCGCCCGCAAACCTGTGATCGTGCGCAAGTTCTCACGCGACTGGTACGCCGGATATGCGGGTGCTGGTTTCGCGCACGACCCATCGGAAGTTGAGATTTTAGACCTTACCGGCAAAGTGCTGCGCGTGCCCTGGGACCAGGTGAAATGGGTTTGCTATGTCCGCGACTTCCCTATCGCGCCCGCCGACCAGGCGAATCCGGAGCGCCTTCTTCGCAAACGCTTCACCATCCGTCCCCGGACTGCGGGTCTTTGGCTGCGTATGACCCTGGCCGACGGGGAGGAACTGGAAGGCCTGGCTGCGAACGATCTGTCACTCGTCACGGGCGCCGGCCTGCTCCTCACCCCGCCCGACACTCGATCGAATACGCAGCGGATTTACGTGCCACGGCAGGCAATCGAAAGCCTCGAAGTCGTCAGCCTGATCGGAGCAACCGGCCGCAAGCGGCCCCACCCTGCGGTCCCTGCAACCACCCAGTCGGATCTCTTCCCAAAAGATTCCGATTCGGCCTGAGTACGCTCCCGGAGTGATCGCTGACAGCAGGTTAGCCTCTCCTGCCTGCCGGAAGGTGTCTATCCCCAGCTGAGGCGCGCACTCATTGAGGACTGGTCCGTCTCACCGGCTTCCACTCTGAAGCCCCTTCGTGCTAAAACGCCATTGTTGCAAAATACAGCTCGTTACCGCGCTATTCAAAAAAAGCAGCCATTGAGGATATTCCCAGATGAAAGAGCTGACTCGCCGAGAACTGCTGACCAGGGCGTCCATCGGAGCCGCCGGCGCCATCCTGTCTGAAAAACTCGCCTTCGGCGCCCATACTTCGCCCGCTTCTTCCGATCCGTCTTCCTCTTCGGCCAGAAAGATGAACGTGCTCTTCTTGATCGTCGATGACCTGCGGCCGCAATTCCCGTGCTTCGGCGCGAAGAAGATGGTCACTCCGTACATTGACAGGCTGGCGGCAGAGGCTGTGGTATTTCGCGGCAACTACTGCCAGCAGGCTGTCTGCTCGCCGTCGCGCACCAGCCTGCTGACTGGCTGCCGTCCTGACACAACCCGGGTCTACGATCTGAAGAAGTTTTTCCGCGACAATATTCCGGACGTGGTTACCCTCCCGGAGCAGTTCAAAAGGAATGGCTATTTTGCCGAGGCGGTCGGCAAGGTCTTCCACGAAGACCTGAACGATCCCGCCTCGTGGAGCATCCCGGCCGTCTTCGATACTTCCGCGGAAGAGCTGGAGCAATATCAATCTCCCGAGAGCTATCGCGAAGAGGCCGAGCGCCTGCACCAAATCCCCAGTCATGGCCTGGTCTACGGACCGGCAACCGAAAGCGTGGACGCCCCGGACGACAACTATCTTGATGGACGCATCGCCGTTGAAGCAATAAGAAGACTGAAGATTCTGGGCGCCAAGAGGCTCGACACGCCTTTCTTTCTCGCCGTCGGCTTCCATAAGCCGCACCTGCCTTTTGTCGCGCCGAAGAAGTACTGGGACCTCTACGACCCCGCTCAAATCACGCTTCCCGATTACCGGGAAAAGCCCAAAGGCGCGCCCGATCTCGCCATGACCAACTTTGACGAGTTGCGCCACTACTACGGAATTCCCTGGAACAAGGAACCGCTCCCAGACGCGCTCAGCCGGCACCTGATCCACGGCTATTACGCGGGCGTGAGCTTTACCGATGCGCAGATCGGCCGCGTTCTCGCTGCGCTTGAAGAGCAG